>JAYTTO010000120.1:0-9723 GCA_043744975.1 Betaproteobacteria bacterium
CCATGATGGCGTTGTCCACGTGCGCGCCGTAGCTCATGCCGGTCTGGTATTCGTTGACCAGGGCAGGCGCGATCTGGTGCGGCAGCGCGGCTGAGAAGAAGAGGGCGCTGGCGTCCAAGGCCTGCCGCACGATGGTCTGGATGCGCTGTGCTTCCGGCGTTGTGGTGCGCATCTGCCGGTTGTCCTTGAGCGCCCGGGCCTGGGTGCCGGCAGTGACACGCCCATCGTCGAAGGTGACGGCCGGCAGGAGCCGGGCAATCTCGGCCAGGGTGTCGGGGGTCAGCACGTTGGCGATCTCGAGCAGCACGACAAGACTCCGGAACGAGGGTCAGGTCGAGTAGCATACGCACCCTCTCATGCCACTGCTCACCCTCGACGCCGTCTGCCACGCCTACGGCCACGTCCCGCTGCTCGATCACGCCGACCTCGTGATCGAGCCCGGCCATCGGCTCGGCCTGATCGGCCGCAACGGCACCGGCAAGTCGACGCTGATGCGGGTGCTGAGCGGTGAGCTGACGCCGGATGACGGCAAGGTGTGGCGCTCACCGGGGCTCAAGGTCGCGCTGGTGCTGCAGGAGCCGGAACTGCGTGAAGCCGACACGGTGTTTGAGGCTGTGGCCGACGGACTGGGGGCGGTGAGCGTGGCCATCGTCGACTATCACCACGTCGTCGCGAGTCTGTCCGATCCGGCCACCGACGCCGACGCCGCCCTGGTACGCCTCTCCGAATTGCAGGCCGTGCTCGAAGAGGGCGATGGCTGGCGCGCCAATTCGCGGGTGGAAGCCACGCTGTCGAAGCTTTCGCTTGATGCCGAGCGGATCATCGCGACGCTCTCAGGCGGGCTGCGCAAGCGCGTGGCGCTGGCGCGGGCGATGGTGGCCGAGCCTGACCTGCTGCTGCTCGACGAGCCGACCAATCACCTCGACATCGACTCGATCCAGTGGCTCGAGGAGGCGCTCGACAGCTTTCCGGGGGCGCTGCTGGTCGTGACCCATGACCGGCGGTTCCTGGATCGCGTCACCAGGCGCATCCTCGAACTCGACCGTGGGCGGTTGACCTCGTACGATGGCAACTACAGCGAGTATCGCCGCCGCAAGGACGAGATGCTGGCCGCCGAAGCGGTGATGCAGGACAAGTTCGACAAGGTGCTGGCGCAGGAGGAAGTCTGGATCCGCAAGGGCATCGAGGCCCGGCGCACGCGCAACGAAGGGCGGGTCCGTCGGCTTGAAGCGTTGCGGATCGAGCGCTCGCGGCGGCGCGACCAGTCCGGGCAGGTCAAGCTCGAGATCGACGCCGGCGAGCGCTCCGGCAAGGTGGTCGCCGAGTTCTTCGACGTGGTCAAGAAATACGACGGCCGGACCATCATCGGCAGTTTCTCGATGCGGTTGCTGCGTGGTGACCGCATCGGGCTGGTCGGGCCGAACGGCGTCGGCAAGAGCACCTTCATCAAGCTGCTGCTCGGCGAGATCGAGCCGGACAGCGGCAGCATCAAGCGCGGCACCAAGCTGGAAGTGGCCTACTTCGATCAGTTCCGCGAACAGCTCGACCCCGAGGCAACGGTGGCCGACGTGATCAGCCCCGGGTCGGACTGGGTGCAGATCGGTTCCCAGCGCAAGCATGTCATGAGCTATCTCGGGGACTTCCTGTTCGCCCCGGAGCGCGCGCGGTCGCCGGTGAAGTCGCTGAGCGGCGGCGAGCGCAACCGCCTGCTGATGGCGCGGCTGTTCGCCCGTCCGGCCAATCTGTTGGTGCTGGACGAGCCGACGAACGACCTCGATGTCGAGACGCTGGAGCTGCTGGAAGAGCTGATCGACAACTACGACGGCACGGTGCTGCTGGTCAGCCACGACCGGGCTTTCCTCGACAACGTTGTCACGCAGGTGATTGCGTTCGAAGGCAACGGCCGGCTGGTGGAATATGTCGGCGGGTACGAGGACTGGGTGCGGCAGCGCTCGGTGCCGGGCGCGACCAGCACGCCGTCGAAGGAGAAGGGGGAAAAAGGCGAGAAGGCCGAGAAGGGCGATCGCCCCCTGCGGCAGCGCCAGGCAAAGGCGGCCTTGTCGTTCAAGGAGGTCAAGGAACTTGACGGCCTCCCGGCGCTGATCGAGAAGCTGGAAACCGAGCAGACCCGGCTGTCGGCGCTGCTGGCGTCGGGGGAGCTGTACCGGAACGATCCGGCTGGCGCCAAGGTGGCCGGGGAGAAGTTCGCGGTGGTCGAGAAGAGCCTGGCGGCGGCCTACGAGCGGTGGCACCTGCTGGAGGAGAAATCGAAGGCAACGTGACCGCAGCCATTGATCTTTCCGGCAATGTGCCGAAACGGAGATTTGGCTTTGTGAAACGCGCCCGCTTCGGTAGACTGCGAAGCGTACTGAAAGGCGGCAATATTGCCGCTGGTCGGCTTGAGCGTGTTTCCAGCCCGTTCCTACCCGACAGTGCAGCCGTCGGTCCGCGATGCGGCCGGCTGGCCCTAGTGGAGTGCACACCCTGACACAGTTTTCAGAGCTCGGCCTTGCGGACGAAATCCTTCGCGCCGTTGCCGAAGAAGGTTACACCGAACCGACGCCGATCCAGGCCAAGGCCATCCCGGCCATCCTGCTCGGCCAGGACGTCATGGGCGCCGCCCAGACCGGCACCGGCAAGACGGCAGGCTTCACGCTGCCGCTGCTGCAGCGCCTCAAGTCTCACGCCAACTCAAGCACGTCGCCGGCGCGTCACCCGGTCCGGGCACTGATCCTGACGCCCACGCGCGAGCTTGCCGCGCAGGTCCACGACAGCGTCAAGACCTACGGCAAGTACCTGCCGCTACGGCACGCAGTGGTCTACGGCGGCGTCAATATCGATCCCCAGATCAAGGAACTCCGCGCCGGGGTCGAGATCCTCGTCGCCACGCCGGGCCGGTTGCTGGATCACGTCCAGCAGCGCACGGTGAACCTGGGCCAGGTCGAGTTCCTGGTACTCGACGAAGCCGATCGCATGCTCGACATGGGCTTCATGCCCGACATCAAGCGCATCATGGCCCTGTTGCCGAAGAAGCGGCAGAGCCTGCTGTTCTCGGCCACGTTCTCGGACGAGATCCGCAAGCTGGCCGACGGTCTGCTGAACCAGCCAGTGCTGCTCGAAGTGGCGCGCCGCAACGCGGTCACTGAGACTGTCACCCACGAGATGTACCGCGTGTCGGAGACCCGCAAGCGCGATCTGCTCGCCCGCGTGGTGACCGAACGCAACCTGACGCAGGTGCTGGTCTTCGTCCGTACCCGGTTCGGCGCCAACCGCCTGGCGCACCAACTCGTTCGCGACGGCATCGACGCCACCGCGATCCACTCGGACCGTTCGCAACAGGAGCGGATGGAAGCCCTGGCCGCCTTCAAGGAAGGCAAGGTGCGGGTCCTGGTCGCCACCGACATCGCCGCCCGTGGCCTGGATATCGACCACCTGCCGTGCGTCATCAACTACGAGCTGCCGCACACTCCAGAAGACTACGTGCACCGCATCGGCCGCACCGGGCGCGCCGGGAAGTCGGGGGAGGCCATTTCGCTGGTGAGCGATCAGGAGCGTGAGCACCTCGAGCGGATCGAGAAACTGCTCAAGGCCAAGATCGAAGAAAAAACGCTACCTGGTTTCGACGATACCGCTCGATTCGAGCAGCCGCGCGAACGCGAGGCGCGGCGCGGCGGGACCGTATCGTCCGCACCCGCACCCGCACCCCGTCGCGAACGCGAGCGCGCCCCGGCGCCACGCGCGCCGCGGGCGTCGGCCTCAAAGGATCCGCTGTTCAGCGAGCCCTACCAGCCGACGCCGTCCCAGCCTGTGGCGCCCGCGGCGGTCCCGCAGCGCGCGGGTGGTGTCAGGCGACAGGTTGCCGCGCTTTTCCTCCCGCCGGTCCCGGTGGAACAGGAAAACTGAGCCAGCAGTCGCCGGACATGGATACGCAGATGCCGGCTCGCCTGCGAGCGTTGCTTGAAGGCCCGGAAGAGGCGGTCTGCCTGGCCGAAGCCGCACTGCTTGTGGCTGCCGGCGAGTATCGCGATCTCGACGTCGCCGACTACCTCGCCCGGCTGCAGGCTTACGCCGACGCGGTCGAGGCGCGCCTTGAGCCGCAGGCCGGTACCGAAGAGCGGCTCGGCGCCTTGAACCAGTACCTGTTCCAGGAACTGGGCTTCGCCCCCGACCCCGACGACTACTACGACCCGCGCAACAGCTTCCTCAACGAGGTCCTGGAACGTAGACGCGGCATTCCGATCAGCCTCTCCATCGTGTACATCGCCGTCGGACGCCGCCTTGGCCTGGACCTGAAGGGTGTGGCGTTTCCCGGGCATTTTCTGGTGAAGTGCCATGTCGACGGCGGCGTCGTCGTGCTCGATCCCTACTACGGCGGGGTGTCGCTGTCGCTCGAAGACCTGCAGCAGCGCCTGCGTGACGCGCGCGGGGTCGAAGTGTCGCGCGCCGTCGTATCGGAGATGCTGGTGGCGGCCGCACCGCGTGAGGTGCTGCTGCGTATGCTGCGCAATCTCAAGGGCATCTACGTAAAGCAGTCGAAGTGGCCGTCGGCACTGGGGGTGCTTGAGTGGATCGTGGGGGTCGCACCGTGTGAGGCCGAAGAGATCCGCGATCGCGGCATGGTCTACGAGGCGCTGGAATGCTGGCGGCCGGCCGCCGCCGACTACCAGCAATACCTCGCGCTCTCGCCAATGGTCGCCGACGCCGACGCCGTGCGGGAGCGCGTGGTCGAGATGCGCAAGCGTAGCGCGCAGCTGAACTGATGCGGCCGATCGTTCGCCCGTTCACGGGCAGGCTGCGGCGACATCACCTGCCGAGCGGCGCGGCAAGGTTCCGCGAAAGCTGCCTTGCCCGATAACGAAGCGCTCGCCACCGCATTCGAGAACCGCGTCCGCAAGCGCTACCGCCACCTGTCGCGGTGGGCACAGCGGGAGCGCTTCGATTGCTTTCGCGTCTACGATCGCGACATCCCCGAGCTGGCATTCGCGGTCGACGTCTACGGCGAACGCGCGCTGCTGCAGCAGTACCTGCGCGCCGCCGATGCGCCGGTCGACACCGACTGGCTCGAGGTGCTGTGCGATGCCGCTGCCCGTGCCCTCGACCGCCCGCCGGCAGCGGTCACCATCAAGCTCCGCCGCAAGCTGAACCGGCGCGAGGACCAGCATCAGCCGTCCGGTCACGATGGCGACACCATCGTCGTGCGCGAAGGGCCGGCCAAGTTCCTGGTCAACCTCGAGGCCTATCTCGACACCGGCCTGTTTCTCGACCATCGGCTCACCCGCGCGCTGGTCCGCCAGCGGGCGGCAGGGCGGCGCCTGCTCAACCTTTTCTGCTACACCGGCAGCTTCAGCGTGCAGGCGGCGCTGGGCGGTGCGTGCGACACCGTGAGCGTCGATCTGTCCAACACCTATCTCGCGTGGGCCCGGCGCAATTTCGAACTCAACGGGCTCGACCCGGAACGTCACCGGCTCGAGCGCGGCGACGTGCGCGCCTGGCTGACCGCGGCAGCGATCGCGGGCGAACGTTTCGGACTGATCGTGCTCGATCCGCCGGCCTATTCGAGCTCGAAGAAGATGGACCGCACCTTCGATGTGCAGCGCGACCACGCCGAACTGGTGCTGGCCGCGGCCGAACTGCTCGAACCGGAGGGCGAACTGCTGTTCTCGACCAACCTGCGCGGCTTCAAGCTCGATGCCGAAGCGCTGGCACGGTTGGCACCCGACGACATCTCGGCCCAGACGATTCCGGAGGACTTTCGCGACCAGCGCGTGCACCGCTGCTGGCTGCTGCGTCGTTCAGGGTAGAGAACCCCCCCCAGCCTTCCTGCGGTCGGCCCCCCCAAATGGGCGGCCACAGCGCGCTTGGCGAGCTGCGGCCGGACTCTGGCCGCTGGCAGGCCCGGCGCGCACTGGCAGACTTGGTGCGCCCGGGTCAGAACACCCGGATGACGTGCGCGGACGGAATCAGCGCGGGTTCGCGCGGGCGGGCCGGCACGACCCGATCGGGTTCCACCACCATCGATTGCTTGTCCGGCACGGCCTTGTCGCCCGGTTGGTCGAAGCCGTCGTCGTAGTCGTCCTCCGGATCCTGGGGCGGATTGCCGTCGTAGATCAGGCTGCGGCGCCGCTGCAGATAGGCATCGCGCAGGAACGAGTAGCCGTCGACGGCAGCCTGCTCGAACAGTTTCTCCGCTGGCAGGATCGAGGCGCGGGCATCGACCAGGCGGATGCCCGCGGCGCCGTTCCGCGCCGGGACGTGGGCGAATTGCCACACCGGGTCGATGTAGGAATCGGCGAACCGGCCGACGCCGTCGCGGACGGTACTCGGTCCGAGGAACGGCAGGACCAGGTAGGGCCCGGAAGGCACGCCCCACACCGCCAGCGTCTGGCCGAAGTCTTCGGACCGTTTCGGGATGCCACGCCTGCTGGCCACGTCGAACAGCCCGAGGCCGCCGAACACGGTGTTGGCCATCAGCCGGACGCCGTCGCGCGATGCATTGGTGCCCTTGCCTTGGAGCAGGTCGTTGACCACCACGACGACATCGTTGAGGTTGCTGAAGAAGTTGTGCACGCCGGTGCGGAAGACCTGCGGCAGGACGCCGGCGTAGACCGTTGCGACCGGCTTCAGCACGAGGCGGTCGCCGACGTCGTTGAACTTGTAGACGACGCGGTTCACGCTCTCAAGCGGATCGGCCGGATTGCGCACGCCTGGGGTGGCGCAGGCCGCGAGACACGATGCCGTCAGCAAAGAGGCGGCGAGTCGCAGGCCGCGAATGGCGGTGGAGCGATGGGGGAGTGGGCGCATGGATTGCAAATTATAGCGGGCGGGAGTTTGCAAACCTTTAATGTTTGCTTAGCATCGAGGTCTGCCGCAAGTCGCCAGGCAACGACATGGCGTCATCGGTCATTCAACCGGAGAGAACTCGATGGATCTCGGTATCAAAGGCCGCAAGGCGATCGTTTGTGCGGGCAGCAAGGGTCTGGGCAAGGGCTGCGCGCTCGCACTGGCACGCGAAGGTGTCGACGTCCTCATCGTCGCGCGTGGTCGTGACGCTCTCGAAGCAACCGCCGCCGAGATCGGCTCCCTGACCGGGATGCGGGTGCGCACCCTGGCGGCCGACATCACAACGCCGGACGGTCGCGCGCGGGCGCTGGCCGCGTGCCCGGAGCCGGATATCCTCGTGAACAACGCCGGTGGGCCGCCGGCCGGCGACTTCCGCAGCTTCGACCGCAACGCGTGGATCGCCGCGATCGACGCCAACATGCTCACCCCGATCGAACTGATCAAGGCGACGGTCGACGGCATGATCGCCCGCCGCTTCGGCCGCATCGTCAACATCACCTCGAGCGCGGTGAAGGCGCCCATCGACATCCTCGCGCTCTCGAATGGCGCCCGGTCCGGTCTCACCGGTTTCGTCGCCGGCGTCGCGCGCAAGACCGTCGTCCACAACGTCACCATCAACAACATCCTCCCCGGCATGTTCGAGACCGACACCATGCTCTCCCGCATCGAGGCGGGCGCCCGGCTGGGCGGGGTTACGTTCGAAGACGCCAGGGATGCGCGCCTGAAGAACATCCCGGCGGGTCGTTTCGGCAACGCCGACGAGTTCGGCGCACTCTGCGCCTACGTGTGCAGTGCGCACGCGTCCTACATCACCGGGCAGAACCTCCTGATCGATGGCGGTTCGTATCCGGGCACCTTCTGACCAGCCGGAGATCTCCACCATGAATGCGCCGTTCGTCCTCGAAACCCTGAAGTTGCGGGATCCGTCGCTGTTCCGGCAGCAGTGTCACGTCGGTGGCGAGTGGCTCGACGCCGATGACAAGGGCACCATTGCCGTGGTCAACCCCGCCACCGGCGGCGTGCTCGGTTCGATCCCGAAGATGGGTACCGACGAGACCCGCCGCGCCATCGTCGTGGCCGATGCCGCGCTGCCGGCGTGGCGTGCACGCACCGCCAAGGACCGCGCCGGTATCCTGCGCAAGTGGTTCGACCTGATGCTCGCCAACGCCGATGACCTGGCCGTCATCATGACGGCCGAACAGGGCAAGCCGCTGGCGGAGGCGAAGGGCGAGATCGTCTACGCCGCGTCGTTCATCGAGTGGTTCGCCGAGGAGGGCAAGCGCGTCTACGGCGATGTGATCCCGACCGTCATGGGCGACCGCCGCCTGGTGGTCATCAAGCAGCCTGTGGGCGTCTGCGCAGCCATCACGCCCTGGAATTTCCCGGCGGCGATGATCACGCGAAAGGCCGGCCCGGCGCTCGCGGCAGGCTGCACGATGGTAGTGAAGCCGGCGACGAAGACGCCGTTCTCCGCGCTGGCGCTGGCGGTTCTGGCCGAACGCGCCGGCCTGCCTGCCGGCGTGTTGAGCGTGCTGACCGGTAGTTCGGCTGCCATCGGCGCCGAGATGACCTCGAATCCGGTCGTGCGCAAGCTCACCTTCACCGGCTCGACCGAAGTCGGGCGCGTGCTGATGCGCCAGTGCGCCGATACGATCAAGAAGCTGTCGCTCGAGCTCGGCGGCAACGCGCCGTTCATCGTGTTCGACGATGCCGACCTCGATGCGGCCGTCGACGGGGCGATGGTCTCGAAGTACCGCAACGCGGGTCAGACGTGCGTCTGCGCCAACCGCCTGCTGGTGCAGGACGGCGTCTACGACGCGTTCGTCGCCAAGCTGTCGTTGAAGGTCGGCGCGCTCAAGGTCGGCAACGGCACCGAGGCCGGCGTCACCACGGGTCCACTGATCGACCAGGCCGCGGTGGACAAGGTTGAAGAACATGTGGCCGATGCCGTGGCCAAGGGGGCCCGCGTGGTCGTCGGCGGCAAGCGTCACGCGCTTGGCGGCCTGTTCTACGAGCCCACGATCCTCGCCGGCGTGAACACCACCATGAAGGTGACGCGCGAAGAGACCTTCGGTCCGGTCGCGCCGGTGTTCCGCTTCAGCACCGAAGCCGAAGCCATCGCCATGGCCAACGATACCGAGTTCGGCCTCGCGGCCTACTTCTATGCGCGCGATATCGGTCGGGTCTGGCGCGTCGCCGAGGCCATCGAGTCCGGCATGGTCGGGATCAACGTCGGCATCATCTCCAACGAGGTCGCACCGTTCGGCGGCGTCAAGCAGTCCGGCCTCGGCCGCGAGGGCTCGAAGTACGGCATCGACGAATACATGGAGGTGAAGTACCTCTGCATGGGCGGAATGTAGCAAGACAACCGGCCCCGGCAGGGGCCGGGTTGCAACGGCGCGCCGCAGCTCGCCAAGTGCCGTGCCCCCCATTTGGGGGTGCCGACCGCAGGAAGGTTTTGGGGGCGTTACCTCAGAATGCCCTTGGCTGCCGCAACTGATTCAGAGCGGCGATGAAGGCCGCGGCCTTGCCGGCCACTACTTCCGCGCTGTCGCCGGGACGATAGAGCGCAGAGCCGAGACCAAAACCGTTCGCGCCGGCCTGCCAATAGCCGGACATCGATTCCGGCGTGATGCCCCCGACCGGCAACACCGCCATGTCCTTCGGCAGAACCGCCCGCAGCGCCCGCAACACTGACGGTGGATGCGCCTCGGCCGGGAACAGCTTGATGCCGTCCGCCCCGGCGGCGATCATCGCGAACGCCTCCGTCGGCGTGGAGAATCCCGGCAGGCACACCATGCCGCGTTTCTTCGCCGCCTCGACCACGATCGCGTCGGCATGCGGCATCACCACCAGTTTCCCGCCGGCATCGGCGATGCGGGC
>JAYTTO010000121.1:0-5929 GCA_043744975.1 Betaproteobacteria bacterium
ATCCAGCCGATCGCAATGGAAGAAGGGCTGCGCTTCGCCATCCGCGAGGGTGGGCGCACCGTGGGTGCCGGGGTTGTGGCCAAGATCATCGAATGACGATGTGCCGGACGCTGGAAACGCCGTCCGGAAACGGAAGTCGGAAATAATACAGGCCAGTAGCTCAATTGGCAGAGCGTCGGTCTCCAAAACCGAAGGTTGGGGGTTCGAGACCCTCCTGGCCTGCCAATGCGGTACGCGGATCCACCGGATCCGCGTTGCCACCCTCAACCTGACGGCCGCATCGGCATCGGACTTGTTCAATGGCTGACAAAGCAAAGCTGGCGGTCGCGATCCTTCTGGTCGTGGCAGGAGTGGCCGGCTTCTACATTCTGGCGGATAGCGCGCTGATCGTGCGGGTGCTGTGCGTGCTCGCCGGCGTCGGCCTGGCCGCGCTGGTCGGTTGGACCAGCGAACCCGGCAAGGCCTTCTATGTGTTCGCCCAGGAATCGGTGGCCGAGACCCGCAAGGTGGTCTGGCCGACACGCAAGGAAACGGTCCAGACGACGGGGATCGTGATGGTGTTCGTGCTGGTCATGGCGATCTTCCTGTGGATTGTCGATGCATCCCTGGTCTGGGCGGTGCGAATGATGATGGGTCGCGGAGAATGAGCTCAGGCACCAAGCGGTGGTATGTCGTGCATGCCTACTCGGGTTTCGAGAAGAGCGTGCAGAAGGCCCTGGCGGAGCGCATTGCGCGCGCCGGCATGGAGGACAAATTCGGTCAGATCCTCGTCCCGGTCGAGGAAGTGGTCGAGATGAAGGCCGGTCAGAAAAGCATCTCGGAGCGCAAATTTTTCCCTGGCTATGTGCTGGTCGAGATGGAGATGACCGACGACTCGTGGCACTTGGTGAAGAACACCGCCAAGGTGACAGGATTCATCGGTGGTACCGCCAACAAGCCGACGCCGATCAGCCAGCGCGAAGTCGACGCGATCCTGCGCCAGATCCAGGAAGGGGTGGAGAAGCCCAAGCCGAAGGTGCTGTTCGAGGTTGGCGAGGGCGTGCGGGTCAAGGAAGGCCCATTCACCGATTTCCACGGCAACGTGGAGGAAGTGAACTACGACAAGAGCAAGCTGCGCGTTTCGGTCTCGATTTTCGGGCGGGCCACGCCGGTGGAACTGGAGTTCAGCCAGGTCGAGAAGGCCTGACGGTTTTAGCATGACCGGCGCCGCGTTTGCGGCGCCGGGATTTCGACGGCCACCCAGCCGTCGTGAATGGGGAGGACGCCGTTTGCGTCCGCTTGCACCCGCCAGGAGAACGTTGCCGTGGCAAAGAAGATCATAGGTTTCATCAAGCTTCAGGTTCCGGCCGGCAAAGCCAATCCGTCGCCGCCGATCGGCCCGGCCCTTGGCCAGCGCGGCCTGAACATCATGCAGTTCTGCAAGGAGTTCAACGCCAAGACGCAGGGCTTGGAACCGGGGCTGCCGGTGCCGGTGGTGATCACCGCGTTCGCGGACAAGAGCTTCACCTTCATCATGAAGACGCCGCCCGCGACGGTGCTCATCAAGAAGGCCGCAGGCGTGCAGAAGGGTTCACCGAAGCCGCATACCGACAAGGTCGGCAAGCTGACGCGCGCGCAGGTCGAGGAGATCGCCAAGGCCAAGATGCCCGATCTGACGGCGGCGGATCTCGAAGCAGCCGTGCGGACGATCGCCGGCAGTGCCCGCAGCATGGGCGTGACAGTGGAGGGCCTGTAATCATGGCGCGCGAATCGAAGCGGTTGGTGGCGGTCAAGGCCGCCGTCGACCGCAGCAAGTCCTACAACCTGGACGACGCGATCAAGCTGGTCAAGGGCAACGCGACGGCCAAGTTCAATGAATCCATCGACATCGCCATTAATCTTGGCGTCGATGCCAAGAAGTCAGACCAAGTGGTGCGCGGTTCGGTCGTCCTGCCCAAGGGCACCGGCAAGAGCGTCCGGGTGGCCGTGTTCGCCCAGGGCGAAGCGGCCAAGGCCGCGCTTGCTGCCGGCGCCGAACAGGTCGGCATGGAAGACCTCGCGGAGAAGGTCAAGGGTGGCACCATCGACTTCGACATCTGCATCGCTGCACCCGATGCCATGCGGGTAGTCGGACAACTGGGCCAGATCCTCGGCCCGCGCGGCCTCATGCCAAACCCGAAGGTGGGAACGGTCACACCGAACGTCGCCGAAGCCGTCAGGAACGCCAAGGCCGGCCAGGTCCAGTACCGGACCGACAAGGGTGGTATCGTGCAATGCACCATCGGCCGGGCATCGTTCGAGCCGCAGGCGTTGCGCGAGAACCTGCTGGCGCTGGTCGAAGCCCTGAACAAGGCGCGCCCGGCCGCTGCCAAAGGCATCTACCTGCGCAAGCTGTCGCTCTCGAGCACCATGGGCCCCGGCGTGCGCATCGATTCGAGCAGTCTCCAGGCCCAGTCACAGTAGCGGTCGCGAGACCGGCCGGGGTCGCTGTGCGGCTCCGGGAACAGGACTTTGTGGGATCGTCAGTGTGCCTCAGGGTACGCCGGCGATGTGTCAAAGACCGTTGGAGCCGGAAGGCTTAATCGATGACAGGTGCTGGCGAAGCAGGTTCTCGCTTCGCCATCGGCAGCCACCATCCAACGCAGACGGTGTACCCGACAGCAGGAAGATTGCAGTTCCGCGATGTCCGCCGTGAGGCGGACGTCGCGGCGTGATTCAACCTGGAAGATGGTCGCCGTGACGGGGGGGTCGCCGCAGTGCCGGGCGATCTCGAACTTCAAGCGCTAGGAGGCAAGACCTTGGGTCTGAATCTGGAGCAGAAAAAGGCGGTGGTGGCCGGTGTCGGTGCGGAAGTCGCGCGGGCGCAGGCGATCGTGCTTGCCGAGTATCGTGGACTGAAAGTGGGCAACATGACTTCGCTGCGCGCCAAGGCGCGGGAGTCGGGCGTCTATTTCCGTGTCCTGCGCAACACCCTCGCGCGCCGGGCAGTGGCCGACACGCCGTTTGCAGGGCTGGCTGGCCAGATGATCGGTCCGCTCGCCTACGGCATCTCGGCCGATCCGGTCGCGGTCGCGAAGCTGATGCACGACTACTCGAAGGGCAACGACAAGTTCGTGATCCGCGGTGGTGCCTTGAGGAACGTGGTGATGTCCCCCAAGGACGTCGCGGCGCTCGCCTCGATGCCGAGTCGCGAGGAACTGCTGGCCAAGTTGCTCGGCACCATGCAGGCACCGATCGCAACGTTCGTGCGGACCCTGAACGAAGTGCCGTCGCGCTTCGTACGGACCGTGGCGGCGGTGCGGGATGCCCGCGAGCAATCGGCCTGAACACCAACCACCCGACGACGATCTGTCCCCGACATGGCGCCGATGGCGCCGCCGGGAACCAACCTTACAGGTGCAATCATGGCTGTAGCCAAAGCTGAAATTCTGGACGCGATCGCGAACATGACCGTTCTCGAACTGTCCGAAATGATCAAGGAAATGGAAACAAAGTTCGGTGTCTCGGCCGCCGCTGCCGCGGTCGCCGTGGCCGCCCCGGCCGCCTCGGCCGCCGCGGCCGTCGAAGAGCAGACCGAATTCACCGTGATGCTCGCCAAGATCGGCGACAACAAGGTGAACGTCATCAAGGCCGTTCGCGAAGTGACCGGTCTCGGTCTGAAGGAAGCGAAGGACCTGGTCGATGGCGCGCCGAAGGCGGTCAAGGAAGCGATTCCGAAGGCCGAGGCCGATGCCATCGCCAAGAAGCTGACCGAAGCCGGTGCAACGGCCGAAGTCAAGTAACAGCAAGCCTGTGTAGCCGGGACAGGCTGGCGGGCAACCGTCAGCCTGTCCGCTGCTTCGAGACCAGCGACCATCACTCAGCGCCAACCACCGGTTTTCCGGTACCAGCCCTCTTGGGGCGCGCTGGGTCATGGCCGTTGTCGGTTTGGCCCGCGGAATGCCTCGCGCCGGGTGCGTGAGGCGGGAGTTCCGCACTGGCGACTCGTTCGCTCGTTCTGCCCCTGCGGTTCGCCGCAGCCCGTTAACTTTTACGCGGAGTGGTGATGACCTATTCGTTCACTGAGAAGAAGCGTATTCGCAAGAGCTTTGCCAAGCGCGCTTCCGTGCTTCAGGTGCCGTACCTGCTCGCGATGCAGATCGAATCGTTCGCCGCGTTCCTGCAGGCGGATGTCGCGCCTGAGAGCCGCAGCAACCAGGGGCTGCAGGCAGCGTTCACCTCGATCTTCCCGATTTCGAGCCATTCCGGCAATGCCCGGCTCAACTTTCTCAGTTTCAAGCTCGGTACGCCGCCGTTCGACGTGAAGGAATGCCAGCAGCGGGGCCTGACCTTCGCTGCGCCGCTGCGCGCCAAGGTGCGACTCACGATCATGGACCGCGAGGCGCCGAAGCCGACGGTGAAGGAAGCGAAGGAGCAGGAAGTCTACATGGGCGAGATCCCGCTGATGACCGAGACCGGTTCGTTTGTCATCAACGGTACCGAGCGCGTCATCGTCTCGCAGCTGCATCGCTCGCCCGGCGTGTTCTTCGAGCACGACCGGGGCAAGACCCACAGCTCGGGCAAGCTTCTGTTCTCGGCGCGGATCATCCCCTACCGTGGCTCGTGGCTCGATTTCGAATTCGACCCCAAGGACTACCTTTATTTCCGCGTCGACCGCCGACGCAAGATGCCGGTCACCATCCTGTTGAAGGCCATCGGCCTCACGCCGGAACAGATCCTCAAGGCCTTCTTCGATTTCGACACCTTTCACCTGGGCGACAACCTGGTGCAGTTCGAGATCGTGCCGGAACGCCTGCGCGGCGAAACCGCGCGTTTCGACATTTCGGCCAAGGGCAAGCTGATCGTCGGCAAGGACAAGCGCATCACCGCCAAGCACGTCCGCGACATCGAGGCGGCCGGGCTGAAGAAGATCGAAGTCACCGACGAGTTCCTGCTCGGACGAGTGCTCGCGCACAGCGTCGTCAATCCCGACACCGGCGAGATTCTCGCGCTGGCCAACGACGAAATCACCGCCGACGTGGCCACCAAGCTGAAGGCCATGGGGGTCAAGACGGTCCGTACCATCTACACCAACGATCTCGATCACGGCGCCTACATCTCGTCGACGCTGCGCATCGACGACTCCACCGACCAGCAGTCGGCCCAGGTCGCGATCTACCGCATGATGCGGCCCGGCGAACCGCCGACCGAAGACGCGGTCAAGACTCTGTTCCAGGGGCTGTTCTACAACCCCGACCGCTACGACCTGTCGGCGGTCGGCCGCATGAAGTTCAATCGCCGGGTCGGCCGCGACGAGCTGCTCGGTCCGGTGACGCTGTCGAACGACGATATCACCGCCGTGATCAGGATCCTGGTCGAGTTGCGCAACGGCCGCGGCGAGATCGACGACATCGATCACCTCGGCAACCGCCGCGTGAGGAGCGTGGGCGAGCTGGCGGAGAACCAGTTCCGCTCCGGCCTCGTGCGCGTGGAGCGCGCGGTGCGCGAGCGCCTCTCGCAAGCCGAGAGCGAGAACCTGATGCCGCACGACCTGATCAACGCGAAGCCGGTCTCCGCGGCGATCAAGGAGTTCTTCGGCTCGTCCCAGCTCTCGCAGTTCATGGACCAGACCAACCCGCTCTCCGAGATCACGCACAAGCGCCGCGTCTCGGCCCTGGGCCCGGGTGGTTTGACCCGCGAGCGCGCCGGCTTCGAAGTGCGCGACGTGCACGTCACCCACTACGGCCGCGTCTGCCCGATCGAAACGCCGGAAGGCCCGAACATCGGCCTGATCAACTCGCTCGCGCTCTACGCGCAATTGAACGAATACGGCTTCCTGGAGACGCCGTACCGCCGGGTTGCCGATGGCAAAGTGACGATGGTCATCGACTACCTCTCGGCCATCGAAGAAGGCAAGTACGTGATCGCGCAAGCCAGCGCGACGCTCGACGCCGAAGGCCGCCTGGTCGAT
>JAYTTO010000122.1:0-13788 GCA_043744975.1 Betaproteobacteria bacterium
GGGCGACACCCTCAACCTGCGCAAGAAGCGCGAACAGTTTCTCAAGGCCGACCCCGAAAAGACCCTGGACCTGCGTCGCGCGCAGGACAGCGGCTACGAAATCTGAGGTGGAGGTGACCACCCCCCCAGCCTTCCTCCGGTCGGCACCCTTGGGGCGGCGGCCCGGCGGCTGCCGATCCCCGTCGCTATTCCCCGAGATACGCCTGCCGGACCTGCTCGCTGCCCAGTAGGGCAGCCGACGAGTCGGTGAGGGTGATGGCGCCCGACTCCATCACGTAGCCGCGGGCGGCCGCCTGGAGCGCGAGGCGCGCGTTCTGTTCGACCAGCAGGATGGTCACACCCTCTGCCGCGATCGCGCGGATGACCTCGAAGATCTTCTGCACCATGAGCGGTGCGAGCCCCATGCTCGGTTCATCCAGCAGGAGCAGGCGCGGCCGGCACATCATCGCCCGGCCGATCGCAAGCATCTGCTGCTCGCCGCCGGAGAGCGTTCCGGCAGTCTGGGCGCGCCGTTCCCTGAGCCGTGGGAACAGTCCATACACGCGCTCGAGGTCGGCCGCGACGGCAGCCCGGTCGTCGCGAATGTAGGCCCCCATGGCCAGGTTCTCGTGCACCGTAAGCCGCGCAAACACCCCCCGCCCTTCGGGCACCAATGCAACCCCCCGTCGCACCAGCCGGTGCGACGGCTCGCCACCGATGCCGGTGCCGCCGTAGCGAATGGTGCCCCCCGCCGGGGTCAGCATCCCGGCGAGCGCCTTCAGCGTGGTGGTCTTCCCGGCCCCGTTGGCACCGATGAGCGCCACCAGTTCGCCTTCATCGACGTGCAGGTCGATATCGCGGATGGCGACGATACCGCCATAGGCAACCGTCAGCCCTGAGACGTCAAGCAAGCGGGTCATGCGGGCGCGAGCGCGTCGACACCGAGATAGGCTTCGATGACCTTGGGGTCGCGTTGCACCTCTCGCGGCTCGCCTTCGGCGATCCTGCGGCCGTAGTCGAGCACGGCAACGCGGTCGCACAACCCCATCACCAGCTTCACGTCGTGCTCGATCAGCAGCACCGTCGTCCCGTCGGCGCGGATGCGGCCGATCAGTTGCCCGAGCGCCAGGCGTTCGGTCGGGTTCATGCCGGCCGCGGGCTCGTCGAGCGCGAGCAGCTTCGGTTCCGTCGCCAGCGCCCGCGCAATCTCGAGCCGGCGCTGGTCGCCGTACGACAAGTTGCGGGCGACGCGGTTGGCGTGCTGGCCGATGCCGACGTAGTCGAGCAGCTCATGAGCCCGCCGGGCGATCGCGGCCTCCTCCGTCATGGTCGCGCCGGTACGGAACATCGCGCCGAACACGCCCGCCGAGCTTCGCAGATGGCGGCCGACCATCACGTTCTCGAGCGCGGTCATGTTCGCGAACAACCGGATGTTCTGGAATGTGCGGGCAATGCCGGCCGCCACGACCAGATGCGGCAGCCCGGACGGCAACCTCGCACCATCGAACAGGATGTCGCCGCCATCAGGAACGTAGAGCCCGGTCAGGACATTGAAGAGCGTGGTCTTACCGGCGCCGTTCGGTCCGATCAGGCCGTAGATCTGGCCGCGCCCGATGGTCAGCGACACGTCGGACAGCGCCGCGAGGCCACCGAAGCGCTTGGCGATGGCCCGCACCACCAGCAGATCCGGCGCGCCGCTCACGCGGACTCCAGTTCGCGACGCCGGACCCGCGACGGGAACAATCCGGCCGGCCGGAACCGCATCATCAGCACCAGCGCCAGACCGAACAGCAGCATGCGGATCACCTCGGGCGCGACGACCACACGGCCGAGCAGCGACTTCTGCAGCGGCTCGACGGTGTAGCGCAGGATCTCCGGCACGAAGGACAACAGCAGGGCGCCCGCGACCACCCCCCACACGTTGCCCATGCCCCCCAGCACCACCATCGCCAGCACCATCACGGATTGCTCGAGCACGAAGCTCTCCGGACTGATGAAGGTCTGGATCGACGAGAACAGTCCGCCGGCGATGCCGCCGAAACTCGCCCCCATGGCGAACGCCAGCAGTTTCACGTTGCGCGTGTTGATGCCCATCGCCTTCGCGGCGATCTCGTCCTCCCGGATCGCCATCCACGCGCGGCCGATGCGCGAATCCTGGAGTCGCAGGTTGAGGACGATCACCACGAGCAGCACCAGCAGCAGCAGGTAGTAGTACTTGATCGGTCCGGTGAACTCGAATCCGAACAGCCGGTGGCTGCCGGCGAGGCTGAACCCGCCGAAGCGCATCGGATCGATCAGGGTGACGCCCTGCGGCCCGTTGGTGATGTTCACCGGCTGCGACAGGTTGTTGAGAAAGATGCGCACGATCTCGCCGAATCCGAGAGTGACGATGGCGAGGTAGTCGCCGCGCAGCTTGAGCGTCGGCGCACCGAGCAGCACACCGAACAGGCAGGCCACCAGGGCGCCGATCGGGAGGATCACCCAGAACGGCAGGTGCAGCCCGAAATGCGGCGAGGCCAGCAGCGCCCACGTGTAGGCGCCGACGCCATAGAAGGCGATGTACCCGAGATCGAGCAGACCGGCGAACCCGACCACGATGTTCAGGCCGAGCGAGAGCAGCGCGAACAGGATGGCGAGATTGGTGATGCGGACCCACGCGGTGCCCTGGACGGCGAGCACGAACGGCAGGATCGCGAGCACGACCGCAATCGCCGCTACCCCGATGCCGCGGGCAGCGGGTGCCGCGCGTAGTTCTCCGAGGTTCATGCGCGGTCCCCCACGCGTTCCCCGAGCAGTCCGGACGGCCGGAACACCAGCACGATGATGAGGACGATGAACGCGAACACGTCCTGGTAGTTGCTGCCGAACAAGACCATGTGGCCGTTGTCGCTGCAACGTTCGGCGAGGGCGGACGAGAGCCAGCCGATGTTGCAGAGGTCGGTCGCCTCGCCGATGTAGCCGGTGCCGAGCGCCTCCACCACGCCGAGCAGCAGGCCGCCGAGCATCGCGCCGCCGAGATTGCCGATGCCGCCCAGCACCGCCGCCGAGAACGCCTTCATGCCCAGCAACGCGCCCATCTTGTAGTGCGCGATGCCGTAGTAGGTGCCAACCATCACGCCCGCCATCGCGCCGAGTCCGGCGCCGAGCACGAACGTCAGCGCGATCACCCGGTTGATGTCGATGCCCATCAAGCCTGCCACGGCCGGATTCTCGGAGGTGGCCCGCATCGCCATGCCGAGCCGGGTGCGGTAGACCAGGAACGTGAGCCCCGCCATCATCGCGAACGAGAGCAGCATGATCGCGATCTGGACGGCGCTGATGCTGGCGCCGCCGATGTCGAACACCGGATTGGCGACAATCTGCGGGAACGCGCGCGGGTTGCGGCTGAAGACCAGCAGCGCCACGTGCTGCAGGATGATCGATACGCCGATGGCGGTGATCAGCGGCGCCAGGCGCGGTGCGCTGCGGAGCGGGCGATAGGCGACGCGTTCGATGAGGTAGCCCAGGATCATGCAGACCGGGACCGCGCACAGCACGCCCGCGGCAAGGATCAGGAACGGCGGCATCGACCCCGAGGCGGCCAGCCCGCCGATCACGGTCAGGGCCACCATTGCGCCCACCATCACCACTTCACCGTGGGCGAAATTGATGAGCTGGATGATCCCATAGACCATCGTGTAGCCGAGCGCCACCACCGCATAGACGCTGCCGAGCGTCAGGCCGTTGATCAGTTGCTGGAGGAAGATGTCCAAATCGCGGATCGCCGTCAGCGAAAACGGCACCCGAGGGTGCCGTTTTCAGGGATGTTGCCGCTGGTCGGGGGACGGGTCGGGGGACGCTGCAGCCTCGGGTGACTACTTCTTTTCGGGAGCCGGGGCCGACGGCGCCGGAGCGGCCGCGGGCTCAGGTGCCGGCGCCACGGCGGGGGCGGCGGCACCACCACCGGCAGCCGCGATGAATTCATCGACCGTGAAGCTCTTGCCGCCCTTGATGATCGCGACCGGGTCGAGCTTGCCGCCCTTCAGCGTGAAGATCGTCATCTCGGCGTCCTTGCGATCGCCCTTCTCGTCGAACTCGATCTTGCCGCTCGCACCATCGAAGCTGATCTTGGCAAGCTCCGGCAGGTACTTCGCGGGATCGGGCGAGTCGGCCTTCTGCATCGCGGCGATCAGCAGGTTCGCCGCGTCATAGGTGAACGGCGCGTAGATCAGCGGATCACTGTTGAACTTCTTCTTGAACGCCTCGAGGAACCCGGCCTTCGCCGCCTTCACCGGCAACCCCGCCTGCGAGCAGATCAGGCCCTCGGCCGCATCGCCGGCGAGCTCCTTCATCTTGTCGCTGCAAGCGCCATCGCCGAAGGCGAAGACGGCCTTGATGCCAAGTTCGCGGCCCTGTTTCATCAAGGGAGCCGCGCCGGAATCCATGCCGCCGTAGAAGATCGCATCGGGCTTCTTGCCGCGCAGCTTGGTGAGGATCGCCTTCCAGTCGGTCGTGGTGTCGGTGCCCTTCTCGCGCGGCAGCACCCTGATGCCACCGGCCTTGAGCGCCTTCTCGACCTCGTTGGCGAGGCCCTCGCCGTAAGCGGTGGCATCGTCGATCACCGCGACCAGCTTCGGCTTGAACTGCGTTGCAAGGTAGCTGGCGACGGCCGGCCCCTGCTGGTCGTCGCGGCCGACGGTCCGGAACGTGATCTTGAAGCCCTGCTCGGTGAGCTTGGGGTTGGTCGCGGAGCCCGAGATCATCGGAATCCCCGCGGTGTTATACACGGCCGATGCCGGGATGGTGACCCCGGAGTTGAGGTGGCCGACGACGCCGGCGACTTTCGCATCGACGAACTTCTGCGCAACGATGGGCCCCTTCTCCGGCTTGGCCTCGTCGTCTTCGGAGAGCAGTTCGAAGGTGACCTTCTTGCCGCCGAGGGAAATGCCCCTGGCGTTCGCTTCCTCGATCGCGAGCACGACCCCGGCCTCGTTGTCCTTGCCCAGGTGGGCGATGCCGCCGGTCAGCGGCGCCGCGTGGCCGATCTTCACGGTGATCCCGGCAGGCGCCGCAGGAGCCGCCACGGGCGGTTCCTCCTTCTTGCCGCAGGCGCCGAGGCCCAGTGCGAGCGCGGCAGCGGCGAACAGGGCGGCAAACCTGGCGGATACGGGGACGAATGAACGGGGCATCGGATTTCCTCGAAAGAAGGTATGCGGACTGGCGCGGCGATTATTCCCGCTGCCCCTCACCCGGTCAATGCTCGCTCGCGGCAGTGCCGCGTACGCCGGTCCCGAATATGCCGGTGCCGGCCGGGATCGACGGGCGAAAAAAAGCCGGCCTTGCGGCCGGCTTCGATTCTGCGCCTGTACGACAGGATCAGGACAGGGACAGGATGTAGTCCACCATGACCTTGACATCCTCGTCCTTCAGGTTCGGATGCGGCGTCATCGGGATCGCGCCCCAGTTGCCGGAGCCGCCGGCCTTGATCTTCTTGACCAGCATGTCGACCGCGGCGGCGTTACCCTTGTACTTCTTGGCGACTTCCTTGTAGGCCGGTCCGACCAGCTTGGTCGCTTCGGCGTGACAGGCCAGACAGTCGCTGCCCTTGATGAGGGCCTTCGCCTTGTCGGCGTCGGCAGCATGGGCGGCGCCCGCGAAGAACACCGCAACGGCTGCGGCACCGACGTATTGACTCGACTTCATGAACACTCCTCAGATGGTAGACAAGAACCTACTGCTACAGTTTAGGGGTTTTCCCCAGCCTTGAAAACGGCGCCGCGCGACCGCTCAGGCGGAGGCCCCGATTTCGACCAGCACCTTCTCGATGTCGTCGAGGGGTGCGAGACAGACAACGCCACGACACACCCAGGCGTTGACCGTGTCGCCGGACGGCCTGGCCAGGATGGCCGGCAAGCCGCGATCCCTGCGCGTGCGGCGCCAGGATGAGCGCCGATGGCACATACCGGTCGGCCAGGCCACCAAGCCTGCGGGGGGACCGCTCAGGATAACGACGCTGGGCGGATCCCGATGCTCGACGGCCGAGCGTGCGCCGGGTCGCCCCAATCGGGGAGGGGGCCGACCGAAGGCGGGCTGGGGCGGCGTCACTGCACCTCACTCAAGACCGAGCTCCTGCCAGATCGAATCGATGCGACGCTTCACGCCCGCATCCATGGCGATCGGCGTGCCCCATTCGCGTGCGGTCTCGCCCGGCCACTTGTTGGTGGCGTCGATCCCCATCTTGGATCCGAGCCCGGACACCGGGCTGGCGAAATCGAGATAGTCGATCGGTGTGTTGTCGACCAGCAGCGTGTCGCGGATCGGATCGACCCGTGTGGTCAGCGCCCAGATCACTTCCTTCCAGTCACGCGCGTCGATGTCCTCGTCGACGACGATGATGAACTTGGTGTACATGAACTGGCGCAGGAACGACCACACGCCGAACATCACCCGCTTGGGATGCCCCGGATACTGCTTGCGCATCCGCACCACCGCCATCCGGTACGAGCAGCCCTCCGGCGGCAGGTAGAAGTCGACGATCTCGGGGAACTGCTTCACCAGCAACGGCACGAACACCTCGTTCAGCGCGACGCCGAGGATCGCCGGCTCGTCCGGTGGCTTGCCGGTGTAGGTGGAGTGGTAGATGGGATTGCGGCGCATGGTGATGCGCTCGACCGTGAACACGGGAAAGATGTCCCGCTCGTTGTAGTAGCCGGTGTGGTCACCGAACGGACCTTCGACCGCCGACTCCCAGCCATCGAGAGCCTTCGGGTGCGATCCGGCATTCGTGCCCGGCCGGATCGCGCCTTCGAGCACGATCTCGGCGCTCGCGGGAACCTGCAGGTCGCTGCCGATGCACTTGACGAGTTCGGTCTTGGCGCCGCGCAGCAGTCCGGCGAACTGGTACTCGGAGAGCGAATCCGGCACCGGCGTCACGGCGCCCAGGATCGTCGCCGGATCGGCGCCGAGCGCCACGGCGACCGGGAACGGCGCGCCCGGCTTCGCCAGCGCGTGGTCGCGAAAATCGAGCGCGCCGCCGCGATGCGCCAGCCAGCGCATGATCAGCTGGTTGCGCCCGATCACCTGCTGGCGATAGATGCCCAGGTTCTGCCGCGCCTTGGCCGGCCCGCGGGTGACGGTGAGACCCCAGGTGATGAGGGGGCCGGCGTCGCCCGGCCAGCAGGTCTGCACCGGCAGGCGGCCCAGGTCGACCGCATCGCCCTCCCAGACCACTTCCTGGCACGGCGCGCTCGACAGTACCTTCGGCGCCATGTTGAGCACCTGCTTCAGCACCGGGAGTTTGTCCCACATGTCCTTGAGGCCCTTCGGCGGCTCGGGCTCCTTGAGATAGGCCAGCAGCTTGCCCACCTCGCGCAGCGCTTCGACCGAGTCCTCGCCCATGCCCATCGCCACGCGGCGCGGCGTGCCGAAAAGGTTGGCCAGCACCGGCATGTCGTGTCCCGTCGGCCGCTCGAACAGGATCGCCGGGCCTTGCGCGCGCAGGACACGATCGCAGATCTCGGTCATCTCCAGGTGCGGCGAGACCGCTGTGCCGATCCGGCGCAGTTCGCCCTGGCGTTCGAGTTGGGCGATGAAATCGCGGAGGTCGTGGTAGCGCATGAAGGGCGACGGCTCGGGCGGCGGGCGGAAAGACAGTATGTGGCCGCATCGATTCGCGGCACAATCGGGCGCATCGAAGTGTAGTGGACATTGGTATCCCCAACACCGTGAAGCCCAGTTCCCGCAGCCGGGACGACCAGCAGGCCGGACGTCTCGAGATGCTCGAGGCGCAGGTGGAATCGCTCAGCCGCGAACTGGCGGCGCAACGCGCGCGCCTCGGCACGGCGATGTCGCGCGCGTGGCTGCTCGGCCAGGAGAACAAGGAACTCGAAGTCGAGGTCGCGCAGCGGCGCCTGGCCGAGGAACTCGCGCGCGGCCAGTCGGAGATGCTGATCCAGTCGATCTCCGTACTCGCCAGCGAGTCGAACCTCGACCGCTTCCTCGGCCATGTGCTCAAGGCCACGGTGGATCAGCTGGGCGGCATCGGCGGCACGCTCTGGTTCCCGAACGAGGACGGCACCGCGCGCCTGCATCTTGAGTACCTCGAAACGAAGGTGATTCCCGCCGCCGAATCCTGCCACCCGGCGGTGCGCCAGCCCCCTCGCATCGGCGGCGGTCCCGGCTCCACCTTCCCGGGCGACCACGCCGAGACCTATGTATTGGCAAATGAAGTGTCGGGCCTGCCGGAGCCCAACCGCCGCTACATCATGTCGCTCGGCGTGCGCGCCCTGCTCACGGTGCCGATGGTGCTGGGATCCGAGACGGTCGGCTGGATCTGCATCCGCAGCAGCCGCATCGATGCGCGCGAGATGGAGAGCCAGATCCGCGTCGCCAGTGCCCTGGCCGGGCAGGCGACCCTCGCCATGCAGATGGCCAGGCTGGGCGAGCAGGCGCGCCAGGCGGCCGTGCTCGACGAGCGCAATCGCATCGCCCGCGACATCCACGACACCATGGCGCAGGGCTTCACCGGGGTCGTGCTCAATCTCGAGGCTTCGCGGCGCGCGCTCGCGAAGCTCAACATCGAGGTCGCGCTCGAGCACATCGAGCATTCGCGCGAACTGGCGCGCACCGGGCTCGAGGAAGCGCGCCAGTCGGTCCGCGCCCTGCGGCCGGACGCCCATGCGCGTACCGACCTGCCCACCAGCCTGCGGACGCTCATCGAACGGGTCACCGCGTCCGGTGCCGTGCGGGGTCGCCTGCTGGTCTCGGGCGAACCCCATGCAGTCGCCCAGGAGACCGAAACCGAGCTGGTCCGCATCGCCCAGGAATCGATGACCAACATTCTCAGGCACTCGCATGCCCATGCCTTCACGGTCGGCCTCGCCTTCGGCGACCGGGACGTCGGCCTGACCATCGCCGACGACGGCGCCGGCTTCGACCAGAGCGAACATCACGATGGCTTCGGTTTGCTCGGCATGCGCGAACGCGCCGAGCGGCTGGGGACCCGCCTCGACATCGACAGCACCCCGGGCGAAGGGACCACGGTGCGGGTCAGCGTGCCCACCCCGGGCGAGCGCCGGTGCCCATGAGATCCCGGGCGCATGGCCGCGGGGCAAGCCGATGACGGCGCCCGCCAAGACGGCTCCGATCCGCGTTCTGCTTGCCGACGATCACGCCCTGGTCCGGCGCGGCCTGGCCGCCATCATCGAGATGGAAGACGGCACCACCGTCATCGGCCAGGCCAACGACGGCGAGGAAGCTGTGGAGATGTGGCGCGCGCTCAAGCCGGATGTCGCGCTGATGGACCTGCGGATGCCGCGGCTGGACGGGCTCGAAGCCATCCGCCGGATTCGCGCGACCGACCCCGCCGCGCGCATCATCGTGCTGACCACCTATGACCACGACGAGGACGTGTATGCGGGATTGCGGACCGGCGCAAAGGGCTATCTGCTGAAGGATGCGCAGCCGGAAGAACTGTTCCGGTGCATCCGCGCCGTGCACGCCGGCGAGGCCTACCTGCAGTCGAAGATCGCCGCCAAGCTCGCGCTGCGAGTGCAGGAGCAGGCGCTCACCGATCGCGAGGCCCAGATCCTCGGCCTGCTGGCCGAGGGCAAGAGCAACAAGGGCATCGCGCAATCGCTGTTCATCACCGAGAGCACGGTGAAGAGCCACCTGAAGAGCCTGTTCGCCAAGCTCGACGTCACCAGCAGGGCGGAGGCAGTGTCGCTGGCTGCGAAGCGGGGACTCGTGCGGTTCTAACGATCCGGTCGACACCCTGTCATTGCGGGTCGTCGAAGTCGTGACGATGGTGTCCACGCGCAGACAGGCGGCCACCGTGCCCTCGCTGGACCCGTGTTCCACCCCCGCTCCTCGATCGGCAGCTTCGCGCCGGAGGTACCGCTGCGCCCACTCAGCTACTGCACACAGCTGCGAAATCCGGCCGGCACATCGTTGCGGTACGGCGGGAAGAAATTTCGGTAGCGGGGATGGCGCATGCGCGGCTGCGTCAGGTGCGAAGCGCCGCGCAGAACCGGGCGGCCATCGAACCACGGTGCCGAATAATCGCGATAGGGGTGGGGCCGAAATCCCGCGAACGGCTGGAACGGGCTCGCCGTCCACTCCCACACGTCACCCCACCGGAACACCTCCGGCCGACTGACCGCGGCGCACTCCCACTCGGCCTCGGTCGGCAGCCGTCGCCCGGCCCAGCGGCACCAGGCCCCGGCTTCGTAGTGCGTCAGATGGCAGGCGGCTTCGGCCAGGTTCAGCGGCCACCAATGGCCGTGCCGCCAATGCTGCCAGGCGGTGCCATCGCGCCGCAGATAGCGCGGCGTCGCCGTATCCTGCGCAGAACGCCAGTGTCGGCCGGCCGCGCTCCACCATCGGTCGTCGGCATAACCGCCGCATTCGACGAAGGGCATGAACTCGGCCCAGCGGACCACCTGGGCGTCGATGAGCACGTCCGCCAGTTCGACGGCGTGCATGCACAATTCGTTGTCGAACGCGAAGCCCGGGCCCACGACGCTGCCCAAAAGCCAACGCCCTGGGCCCAGCGCCAGCGGCGGCGGCGGCGCGGGTAACGGGGTAGCCTGCCAGCGGGCATCGTCGACGGCAATACCCAGAGCCTGCGCCAGATAGAGTGCAGCTTCGTGATGCATGTCTTCGTGCAGCAGGGTCAGGCGGAAGAAGTACAGCGTATCGGCGGCGGCGTCACCGGCATCGCGCAGCAGTGCCAGCGTGCCCGCCAGTTGCTGCGCCAGCTCTACGCGTGTGCGATCGGCGTCGGGCAGTGGCAAGGACCAGCGCGTGTCGTGCAGCACTTCGCTGGAGTTGTACAGCGCGTCGGCATTCCGGCGAATAGCCGGCGTTCGCGGCACGTCGGGATCCGCCGCCGAGCCCTGGTTGCGAACCAGATTGCGCGCCAGCCAGAACTCCTGGAACCAGCCGACATGCCCCAGTTCCCAAAGCGGCGGGTTGATCCCATCGCGCTGCGGCGCCAGCAGGCCGGGCAAAACCTGCTCATAGGCTGCGAACGTCGCCAACGTGTCGCGGCGACTGGCCTGCAGGGCCTCGACCAATGCGTCGGCACCTCCCTGGCGGGCCGCAATGGCTGGAAGCGTTACGCTTGCATCATGCATCGCGAATCCATCGTCATCGTGACGCCGGCGCTGGCTGACGCCAACAACGGCAACTGGCAAACCGCGCGCCGCTGGGCGCACATGCTGAAATCAGCTTACCGCATCCGCTTGACGGCGCAGTGGGCCGAGGGCGACGAAGCGCTGATGATCGCGCTGCATGCGCGCCGGTCCGCCCCATCGGTGGCCGCCTGGCGCACAGCGTACCCGCGGCGCCCGCTGCTACTGACGCTCACCGGTACTGACCTGTACCGCGACATCGATACCGACGCCAGTGCCCGGCATGCACTGCTGGTTGCCGACGCCCTGGTGGTGCTCAACGAGCTTGGCGGGCAGCGGCTGCCCGCGGCGCTGCGGGAAAAGTGTCACGTGCTGTTGCAGTCATGTCGCTCCCGACGCACGTTGCCGAAAACGCCGCTGCGTCTGCGCGCCTTGATGGTGGGTCACCTGCGCGACGAGAAGGACCCGCGCACATACTTTCGTGCCGCTCGGCGACTGGCCGGCAGCGCAGACATCCAGCTCGACCATGTGGGCGCCTCGCTCGACCCAGCGCCAGGCGCCGAGGCCACCGCACTGGCGGAGGCGCAGGCCAACTATCGGTGGCTCGGCGCCTTGCCCCACGACGCCACGCGCCGCCGAATCCAGGCCGCGCATCTGCTGGTGCATCCCAGCCGGATGGAAGGTGGCGCGAATGTGGTGATCGAAGCGATCCGAAGCGGCACACCGGTTCTGGCTTCGCATATCGCCGGCAATCTCGGGCTGCTGGGCAACGGCTACACGGGGACCTTCGCAACCGGCGATGACGCCGCGCTGGCGACCCTGCTGAAGCGCGCCCGCGGCGATCCCGATATGCTTCCCGGACTGCAACGCCAGTTGATACAGCGCGCACCGCTGTTCTCACCCGAGGCCGAATGCGCCACGCTGTACAGCGTCGTGACCGACTTGATGGTTCGACGTTTTTCAGGACCCCACCGATGAACACACCGGAAGAGCCCGTTGAACCCCGCCTGACCTCGCTCTCGCACGGCGGTGGCTTGTGGTTGCAAGATCGCTCCGGGTGTCCTGTCGGAGATCCTGAAGGGCACCGCGGCGATGCCCATCCCTAAGGAACTGCTGGTCGGCATCGAGACCGCCGACGATGCGGCCGTCTACCGGCTCAGCGAAGAACAGGCGCTGATCGCGACCACCGACTTCTTCATGCCCATCGTCGACGATCCGCTCGACTTCGGCCGCATCGCCGCAACCAACGCGATCAGCGACGTCTACGCCATGGGCGGCCGTCCCATCCTGGCGCTGGCGCTTGTGGGCATGTCGATCAACGTCCTGTCCACTCGGACCATCGGCCGCATCCTCGAAGGCGGCGCGTCGGTATGCCGCACGGCCGGCATCCCCATCGCGGGCGGTCACACTATCGATTCGGTGGAAGCCATCTACGGCCTGGTCGTGCTCGGCCTTGTGCACCCAAAGCATGTGAAGCGAAATGCGGATGCGCGGCCGGGAGACCTGCTGGTGCTGGGCAAACCGGTAGGCGTGGGCGTGATGTCGGCGGCGCTGAAGAAGGGCGAACTCGGCGCCGCCGGCTACTCGGAACTGATCGCCACGACGACGAAGCTCAACACACCTGGTCCGGACCTCGCGGCCGTACCCGGCGTGCATGCATTGACCGATGTCACCGGGTTTGGCCTTGCAGGCCACGCGCTTGAGATGGCGCGCGGCGCACGCTGCGAGGTCCGGCTGGACTGGGCCGCGGTTCCGCTGATGCCCGGCGTGCGCGCGCTGGCAGGCCAGGGCTGCATCACCGGCGCCTCGGGGCGCAACTGGGCCGGATACGGTGCCGACGTGACTTTGCCGTCATCGTTCGCGGCCGAAGATCGCGCGCTGCTGACCGATCCTCAGACCAGCGGCGGCTTGCTCGTGTCCTGCGCGCCGGATGCGCTGGACGAAGTACTGGCGATCTTCCAACGCCACGGTTTCGCTGGTGCCGCCGTCGTAGGTAGTGTGGCGGCCACCAATACCGCGCCGCGTCTGGTGGTGAGCTGAACCGCGAAGCCGCTCAGGACCAACCCCCAGTCTCCGCGCAGTCGCGGTGACGGATGTGCCTGGGTGGCCCTGGCGCAAATCGCTCGTGATTGGAAGCCGACGCGTACACACTGATACGAGCTGTCGACATCGACTGGGAAACGCTTCTGCGCGGCGCGGTGGCCGGACTGCTGATCTTCCATCTCGTCAATCTGGCGTTGCCCGGCGCCGGGGCCGCGGCGCGTGGCGCGACGCTGGGCAGCGCTCGGCATCGGCGTCTACGCGGCCTTGTCTCTGGTGATCGAACAGGTGATGCGCGGCCAGGCGATAGGGCGGTTGCTCCGTGTCCCTCCGGTAAGCGCGCTTGAATTGTGGTGAGTTGGTTGCAACTTGAGCCCCGGGTGAGGTTGGCGAGCTGATTGGCGTTTCCCCCAGCTTACGTTCCAACCCCGCCGCCGCTATCTTGGCGGCCATGTCGAAGCCGCTGAGTCACCGCCACCGCCCAATCACCGAAGACGCCCTCGGCTTCATCCGCAGGCTCATCGCCGAACACCCGGGCTCGAGTCGTCGGCGTCTGTCGGCCAAGCTGTGCGAGGCGTGGAACTGGGTGCAACCAAATGGCGCCCTGCGCGACATGGTCTGTCGCGCGATGATGCTGATGCTTCACCGCGAGGGCCTG
>JAYTTO010000123.1:0-1579 GCA_043744975.1 Betaproteobacteria bacterium
GATGTTCAGCGGCAGTTTCAGCGCGGCGGCCGCCTGCATGGTGCCGATCACCGACGCGGCGCCGCACATGTCGAATTTCATCTCGTCCATGCCTTCGCCGGGCTTGAGCGAAATACCGCCGGTGTCGAAGGTGATGCCCTTGCCGATCAGCACGATCGGCTTGTCCCCGGTACGGCCGCCCTTGTGCTCGAGGATGATGAATTTCGGCGCCTCGCGCGAGCCATTCGCCACCGACAGGAAGGAACCCATTTTCAGCGCTTCGCAGGCGGCGCGGTCAAGCACCTCGCAGGTCAGCCCGGCGGCCTTTGCCATCTCCTGCGCGCGGCGGGCCAGGTATGAAGGGGTGCAGACGTTGCCGGGCAGGTTGCCGAGGTCCCGGGCCAGCGCCATGCCCTGGCCGATCGCCTCGCCTTCGCGGGCGGCGCGCTCGGCGCTCGCCAGTTCGTTGCGGCGCTCGACCATCAGGGTGAGCTTGCGCACCGGCCGGCGTACCTCCTCCTTCTTGCTTTTCATCGCGTCGAACCGGTACACCGTTTCGAGCGCGGTGATCGCGGCCTGGCGCACACGCCAGGCGACGTCGCGCTTCTTGACCGGTACTTCGGTCAGGTACACCGAACCATCGAAGGCGCCGGTGTCGTCGAGCGTCTTGACCGCGGCGCGGATCGCTTCCCGGTATTCGCGTTCGCGAAAATCCTTTTCGCGCCCGAGTCCGACCAGCAGCACCCGATCGCCCAGCAGGCCCGGCACGTTGTGCAGCAGCAGGGTGCGCCCGGCCTTGCCCTCCATGTCGCCGCGGCGCACGATGTCCGACAGGTAGCCCTTGCTGGCGGTGTCGATCAGTTCGGCCGGGCCGGTCAGCTTGCGCGGCTCGAACACGCCGACCACGATGCAGGCGCTGCGCTGCTTCTCGGGACTACCGCTCTTTATGCTAAATTCCATTGCCATCCCCGTCGCGGAAACCCGCCATATTTTTCGGATTATGAAGCTTTTCCGGCAAAAAATCCAAATTCTCCCCGTTTCCACTAATTTTGCCTATTTTTCGCCGCGCGCTGCAGCGCGAACTCACCCAGATCGCCGGCGCGGTGTTCGTCACCCTGTTCACAGTGATGGCGACCACCCAGTCGATCCGCCTGCTCGGCGAGGCGGCGGGCGGGCGCCTGGCGTCCGAGGCGGTGCTGGCGCTGCTCGGGTTTTCAGCGCTCAACTACCTGCCGGTTCTGCTGTCGCTGACGGTGTTCATGTCGATCTTGCTGGTGCTCACCCGCCAGTACCGCGATTCCGAAATGCTGGTCTGGTTTTCCAGCGGCTTGCCGCTCACCGCCTGGGTGCGGCCGGTGCTCGGATTCGCCCTGCCGTTCGTGGCGATCATCGCCGGCTTGAGCCTGGTGGCCTCGCCGTGGGCGACGCGCCAGAGCGAGCGTTACAAGGAGCAGGTCGAGGCGCGTGACGACGTGGCGCGCGTTTCGCCCGGCGCCTTCAAGGAATCGGCCGGTGGCGACCGGGTGTTCTTTGTCGAGACCATCGCGGGCGACGCGACCAATGTGCAGAACGTGTTCATCACCTCGATGCAGGGCAGCCG
>JAYTTO010000124.1:0-13511 GCA_043744975.1 Betaproteobacteria bacterium
GCGGCGGCTGCTGCTCATTCTGGATTTCCGGCTAGAGGGGGGGCTGGCGCTGGAGGATGTTGGAGAACTCCTCCATGAAGCTCTCGAAGCGCGAGGCGAGCCGGTCGACATCGCGCACGTAGGCGTTATAGGCGAGCACCGCGGGGATGGCGGCGAACAGGCCGATCGCGGTCGCGATCAAGGCCTCGGCAATGCCCGGCGCGACGTTCTGCAGTGTCGCCTGGCTCACGTTCGCGAGGCCACGAAACGAGTTCATGATGCCCCACACCGTGCCGAGCAGTCCGATGTACGGACTTACCGAGCCGACGCTCGCGAGAAAGTTGAGATGCGATTCGAGATCGTCCATCTCGCGCTGGAACGTCGCCCGCATCGCGCGCCGCGTGCCATCGAGCACCACGGCCGTGTCCTGCCCGCGCTGACCGCGCAGCCGCTGGAACTCCTTCAACCCGGCGATGCAGATCTTCTCCAGGCTGCCGCCGTCCTCCGGCCGCCGCTTGCCGGCCGACATCTCGCCCGCGCCCTGCTCGGTATGGAACCGCTCCTCGAAATCTGCGGTGCGCTTCTTGGCGGCGCGGATGACGAACCATTTGTGGAAGATGAACCACCACGACACGAACGACATCAGCAGCAGAACCACGATCACCAGTTGTACCAGCAGGCTGGCGTTCGCGATCAGGTGCAGAAACGACAGGTCGGCGGTGCTCATGCGGTCATGGTTCCGGTGCTCCAGTGGGTACAGGCGGCCCGCAGCGCCGGCGGCATGCGTGCCGCCTTCAGGTCGGGCGTCGACACGCAGGCCAGGCCGACCTGCGCGGCAGCGATCTGCTTGCGGTCGCGGGTGACATCCTGCAGCAGCGACAACTGCGCGCCGCCGGCGCGGGCGATCGCCACCGACACCTGCAGCGTGTCGTCGAGCCGCGCCGGCCGGTGGTATTCGATGGCCACGTTGCGCACCACGAACAACACCCCGAACTCCGCCATCAGGCGCGGCAGGGCAAACCCCAGCCCGCGCAACCACTCGGTGCGCGCACGCTCGAGGAAGTTGAGGTAGATGCCGTGGAACACGACGCCGCCGGCATCGGTGTCCTGGAAGTAGACCCGCACCGGCATGGCGAAGACCCGGTGGCCGGCCGGCGTGGTCACGTGTCGGTCCACAGGTCGGGTGTCGGACCGGCCGCCGGCTGCGCGATGCCGAAATGCCGATAGGCGCTCAGCGTCGCCATGCGGCCGCGCGGCGTCCGCTGCAGGAACCCCTGCTGGATCAGGAACGGTTCGAGCACGTCCTCGATCGTGTCGCGCTCCTCGCCGATGGCCGCGGCGAGATTGTCGACACCCACCGGGCCGCCGCCGAACTTCTCCAGCACCGCGAGCAACAGCTTGCGGTCCATGACGTCGAAGCCGAGCGCGTCGACGTCGAGCATGTCGAGCGCAGCATCCGCCACCGGCCGGGTGATCGCTCCGTCGGCCTTGACCTGCGCGTAGTCGCGCACCCGCCGCAACAGGCGGTTCGCGATGCGCGGCGTGCCGCGCGAACGCGAGGCGATTTCGAGTGCGCCATCGGCCGCGATCTCGACCTCGAGCAGACGCGCGGAGCGCTTGACGATGCGGGTGAGCTCTTCCGGCGTGTAGAACTCGAGCCGCGACACGATCCCGAAGCGGTCGCGGAGCGGATTGGTCAGCATGCCGGCGCGGGTGGTGGCGCCGACCAGCGTGAACGGTGGGAGGTCGAGCTTGACCGAGCGCGCGGCGGGCCCCTCGCCGATCATGATGTCGATCTGGAAGTCTTCCAGCGCCGGGTACAGGACCTCCTCGACCACCGGCGACAGGCGATGGATCTCGTCGATGAACAGCACGTCATTCGGCTCGAGGTTGGTGAGCAGCGCCGCGAGATCGCCCGCGCGCTCCAGCACCGGGCCCGATGTCTGGCGCAGGTTGACGCCCATCTCGCGCGCGATAATGTGGGCCAGCGTGGTCTTGCCGAGGCCGGGCGGACCGAACAGCAGGACGTGGTCGAGTGACTCCTTGCGTCGGCGTGCCGCCTCGATGAAGATCGACAGCTGGCCGCGGATCTTCTCCTGGCCGACGTACTCCTCGAGTTGCTTCGGGCGCAGGGCCCGCTCCAGCGCTTCTTCCTGGACGCCTTGCGCGGCCGGTGCGATCAGCCGGTCGGTTTCGATCATCCGCGGTCGGGCACCGGGCGCGCCCTACCGGGGGTGGGCGGCGGCATACGCCGCGACCGCCACGTCGGCGAGGTGGGAATTCGCCACGGCTTCGCCGGGCAGGCGCGCAGCCACCTCATACATGCGCGCGTTGATGATCCCCGTGAGCTTGATCATCAGCGTCTTCTGGTAGCGCACGCCGAGGGCCGACAGCGCAAACCGCTGGCCTTCGATATTGTCGGAGGCGGCGATCGAGAAGCGCGCCGCCCGATCCTCGTCGTCCCAGACGTAGGTGAGGTCCTTCTGGACCTGCTCGGTCCCGGGGCAATCCTGGATAAAGCGGCCGGACATGGTCAGCGCGCCGCCCACGTGGAACGCCACCGAATGCGCGATCAGCATCGCCTGCTTGGCACCGATCCCGGTGTGGAAGTGCGCGATCAGCGGATCGACGTCCGCGACCTTGAAGCTGCTCGCCACCATGTCGTTCCAGGGCTCCTCGAGCCACCCCAGCCCGGCCCACTCCTGCCGGACCACCGTGAGCAGCGCCGGGAGCATCGCTGCTTCGGCCTCGTCCCACTGCGGATTGCCGCGCTTCCAGTCGCGCCCGAACTTGTAGTCGCGCCCGAGCCGCGAGAGCTCGGCGCGGACCGCGACCAGGCTCTCCTGCACGAGGTAGCGGTTGCCCAACGCAACGGACGTCTTCCAGTCGTGCAGCGCCAGCAGTTCACCGGCCTTGACGGCGTCGACATCGGCGGCGCGGGCTTGCAACGAGAGGCTGGCCATAGCCAGGAGAACAAATACGAAACGCGAGAGAAGCCGGTGAAGCATTGCGATGGCACCGAGGATGAGAAGCATCGTCGCGACCGGCGATGCACCCGGAAAAGGTGGCCGGATTATAGACGCATCGTTCGCTGCACCGCGGTACGCCGCACCGGCAATGGAAGCGACACCAATGATGGGGCCGACAAAATCGGGCCGTCCGGCGTCAACCCCTGGAGAGCACCCGCAGCGCCTGCCGGATCGCATCCTGCACCGCGAGTCCCGGTTCGAGTTTGGCCAGGGCCGCGCGCGCCTCGCGATCGTTGTAGCCGAGCGACAGCAGGGCGTTGAGGGCGTCGCCGGACGCGGCGCCGGCGGCCGTGATGCCGACCGAGCCCGGCGCCAGCGCGAGCTTGTCCTTGAGTTCGAGCAGCAGGCGCTCCGCGGTTTTCTTGCCGATGCCGGGCACCCTGATCAGCCGGGCGCTGTCTTGCAGCGTCACCGCGGCATAGAGCTCGTCCACTGACATCCCGGACAGTAGCGACAGTGCGGTCCGGGCGCCGATGCCGGTGATGCGCACGAGTTGCCGGAACAACCGCCGTTCGCCATCGGTGGCAAAACCGAACAGCAGGTGGGCGTCTTCGCGCACCACGAGATGCGTGAACAGGGTGACGGGCTGGCCGGTCGCCGGCAGGCTGTAGAACGTGCTCATCGGCACGTCCACCTCGTAGCCCACGCCATGCACATCCAGCACCACGGTCGGCGGCTGCTTCTCGATCAGCGTGCCCTGCAGCCGCGAGATCACACCAGCCTCCCGCCGCGCATACGCATGCCGACGGTCGCCAGCGCTCCCAGGCCCATGCCGCCGTGCGCATGGCAGATGGCGCAGGCCAATGCATCCGCGGCGTCGGGCGAGGGCACGCCGGGCAGGCCGAGCAGGCGTTTCACCATCTCCTGCACCTGCTCTTTGCGCGCGTGCCCGTTGCCCACCACCGCCTGCTTCACCTGCAGCGCCGTGTACTCGCTCACCGGCAGATCGCGCCGGACCGCGGCGCAGATGGCGGCGCCGCGGGCCTGGCCGAGCAGCAGGGTCGATTGCGGATTGACGTTGACGAACACCTTCTCGATCGCCACGTGCTCCGGGGTGGCACCGTCGATGACCTCGTCGACGCCGTCGAGGATGGTCTTGAGCCGCAGCGGCAGGCCGAGCGCCGCGTCGGTGCGGATGCAGCCGCTGGTGACGTAGACGAGCTTCTGGCCCTGCTTCTCGAGCACGCCGAAACCGGTGATGCGCAACCCCGGATCGATGCCGAGAATCCGCATGGCCCCGGCAGCCCGGCGCTCAGGCCGCCTCGTCGATCAGCGCGGTGGTGAAGACTTCCTGCACGTCGTCGAGATTTTCCAGCACGTCGAGCAGCTTCTGCATCTTCACGGCGTCGTCGCCGGCGAGGGCGACCTCGGTCACCGGCTTCATGATGATCTCGGCGAACGCGGGCACGAGGCCGGCCTTGCCGAGCGCGTCCTTCACCGTGATAAACGCATTGTTGGGTGCCGTGATGACTTCGATCGATCCGTCGTCGCTGGTGACGATGTCGTCGGCGCCGGCCTCGAGTACGATCTCCATCACCTTGTCTTCGCTGGCGCCGGGCTCGAGGATCAACTGGCCGCAGTGGCGAAACAGGAACGCGACCGACCCGTCGGTACCGAAGCTGCCGCCGTACTTGGAGAACGCATGCCGGACCTCTGCGACGGTGCGGGTGCGATTGTCGGTCATGCAGTCGACGATGATCGCGCTGCCGGCGATGCCGTAGCCCTCGTAGCGGATTTCCTCGTAGGTGACGCCTTCGAGCTGCCCCGAGCCGCGCGTAGTGGCGTTCTCGATGGTGTCCTTGGGCATGTTCTGGTCGCGCGCCTTGTCGATGGCGAGCCGCAGGCGCGGGTTGATGCTGGCGTCACTGCCGCCCAGGCGCGCCGCGACCGTGATCTCCTTGATCAGGCGGGTGAAGATCTTGCCGCGCTTGGCGTCGGTGGCGGCCTTCTTGTGCTTGATGTTGGCCCACTTGCTATGTCCTGCCATGACTGACTCCGGATCCCGTGAAAGCGCGGTGCGATGCCGCAAATATCGGCCCGGGAGGGCACGATTGATATACTTTTCAGAATCTTATCATCGCCCCTCCGGAGCTCGCCATGCCCGCACCAATGCTCGTCGCCAAGTCCGAGCGCGATCTTTGCCTGTTGCCGGGCCTCGCCAATCGTCACGGCCTCATCGCCGGCGCCACCGGTACCGGCAAGACCGTGACCCTGCAGCGGCTGGCGGAACAGTTCAGCGCCCAGGGCGTACCGGTGTTCATGGCCGACGTGAAAGGCGACCTCGCGGGCCTCTCCCAGGCCGGAGCCTGGAACCCGAAACTGAAGGAGCGCGCCGAGCAGCTCGGCATGGGCGACATGGCCTTCACCGCCTATCCGGTCACGTTCTGGGACGTATGGGGCGAGGCCGGGCATCCGGTGCGCGCCACCATCTCCGAGATGGGACCGCTGCTGATCGGCCGCCTGCTCAACCTCAACGACGTGCAGCAGGGCGTGCTCAGCCTGACCTTCAAGATCGCCGACGACAACGGCCTGCTGCTGCTCGATCTGAAAGACCTGCGCGCGATCATCCGGTACGCGGGCGAGAACGCGAAGGACTTCACCTCCAGCTACGGCAACATCTCGGCGGCCTCGATCGGCACCATCCAGCGCGGCCTGCTCGAACTCGAACAACAGGGCGGCGACAAACTGTTCGGCGAGCCCGCGCTCGATCTCGACGATCTGATGCAGACCGACACCAAGGGCCGCGGCACGATCAATGTGCTCGCCGCCGACAAGCTGATGAACGCGCCCAAGACCTACGCCACGTTGCTGCTGTGGCTGCTGTCGGAACTGTTCGAGCGGCTGCCCGAAGTGGGCGACCCCGAGAAACCCAAGCTGGTGTTCTTCTTCGACGAGGCGCACCTGCTGTTCGACGACGCGCCGGCGGCGCTGCTGCAGAAGATCGAGCAGGTGGTGCGGCTGATCCGCTCCAAGGGCGTCGGCATCTATTTCGTCACCCAGAACCCACTCGACCTGCCCGACACCGTGCTGGGTCAACTCGGCAATCGCGTGCAGCACGCGCTGCGCGCCTTCACGCCGCGCGACCAGAAGGCCGTGAAGACGGCGGCGACCACCCTGCGCGCCAACCCGAAGCCAGACACCGGGAAGGTCATCACCGAACTCGGCGTCGGCGAGGCCCTGGTCTCGTTCCTCGATGAAAAAGGCAGCCCGGAAATCGTCGAGCGCGCCTTCGTCTGCCCGCCGTCGAGCCGCATCGGTCCGGTCACCGCCGACGAACGCGCGGCGACCATCAAGGCGTCGGTGCTGTACGGTCAGTACGAGAAGACCGTGGACCGCGAATCCGCCTACGAGAAACTGCGCGACCGCCAGGTGGCGCCGACCGGCACCGTGCCAGGGGCCGCCGGCGGCGACGCGCCGGCCGCGGATGCCAATGCCGGTGGCGGACTGCTCGGCGGACTGAGCGAGTTCCTGTTCGGCAAGACCGGCCCGCGCGGCGGTCACACCGATGGCGTGCTCGACGCCGCCGCGAAGAGCGCCGCACGGTCCATCGGCTCGGGTGTCGGCCGCGAGATCGTGCGCGGCGTGCTGGGCTCGATCCTGGGCAGCGCCGTCGCGACCCGCCGACGGCGCTGATCGCGTACCACCGTACGTCGCCCGTGAGTGGGGAAGCGGGCACCGTGACGCGGTGCGAGCCAACGTCGAGGCCACAGCGCGCGCCACAGGAGCAATCGGCGACATGAGAGACGTGAACGCCCGCGGTATCGCCGTCGGCATCGTGCTGGTGTTCCTGGCCGCGGTCGGGTTCTCGATCAAGGCCGTGCTCATCAAGGTGGCCTACGGCTTCGGTGTCGACGCCACCACCCTGCTCGCGCTGCGCATGCTGTTCTCGGCGCCGTTCTTCGTCGCGATGGCCATCTGGCAGGGCCGCGTCAGCGCGCCGGTGGAGACGACACCGCGCGACTGGCTGCACCTGATGGTGCTGGGCTTCACCGGCTACTACCTCGCAAGCTGGCTCGACTTTCTCGGGCTGCAGTACATCGCCGCCGGGCTTGAGCGCCTTGTCCTGTTCCTCTATCCCACCTTCGTTGTCCTGCTGTCGGCATGGCTGCTGCGCGAGCGCATCCGGCGCCATCACGTGTTCGCCCTTGCGCTCTCCTACACCGGTATCGGGCTGGTGTTCGTCGAGCAGGTTCGTGCCACCGGCGCGCATGGCGACGTCGCACTCGGCGGCGCCCTGGTGTTCTCCAGCGCGGTGGTCTACAGCTTCTACCTGATCGGATCGAGCCGCGTCATCCACCGCTTCGGCGCGGTGCGGTTCACAGCGTGGGCAATGTTGACCGCGTCGGTGGTCGCGATCGGGCAGTTCGCCGCCACCCATCCGTTGTCGGCGCTCGACCTGCCGATGCCGGTGTACGGACTGTCGTTGACGATGGCGATCTTCGCCACCGTGTTGCCGGCCGTGTTCATGTCCGAGGGCCTGCGGCGCATCGGCGCCAATCAGGCGGCGCTGGTGGGTTCGATCGGACCGGTCGTGACACTGGTGCTGGGCGCGATCTTCCTCGGTGAACCGCTGGGCTGGATGCAGGTGCTGGGATCGGCGCTGGTGCTGGCGGGGGTGATGCTCGTGAGTCTGCGGCCGGCGCCGGTCGAAACCTAGCAGCCTCCCGGAAGGACAAGTCCCACATGTTGACGCGCTGCTCGGCGCGTCAGAACCGTACCGACAGCCCGACCAGCGCTTCGCCCGTGTACACGCCTTCACCCTTGATCCCGAAGACGCATCCGGTGTTACTGCCGCAGAATAGCGCGCTGCTGTTGTGGACGAGGATGCCGTACCCCCGCGCCTCGAACCGGATGCCCACGTAGCGTCCGAGCGGGATCATCCAGCCGATGCCGAGATTGCCGGAAAAGAAGGTCTCGGCATTGAGATCGTTGCGGTCGGGTTGCGCCGTGGTGCCACCGATGCCGCCGACCACATAAAGGCCTTTGCCGACTTCATCGATGAAGTACGTGCCGCCCAGATGATAGTTGTGCAGGGTCAGCCCGACGTTGTTCGCCTTCGGCGAGAAGGCGCTCGATGTCAGCGCAGAGTCCTGGTGACTGTAGAAAAGCTGCAACTGCGACTGCCGGTCGAGGCCGATGTCGACGGCGAGCGCGTAACTGCCGCCGCTCGCGAGATTGACCGTCGAACGGGTCGTGACCTCGGTCAGCTTGCCGCCGAACCGGTAGCCGCCATAGAGCGTGACGCTGCTCTCCTTGGTAGGCCCAGCGGCGGTCTGCGCATGGGCAGACGAAGACGACACGGCGATGAAAGCGATCGACAACGGGATCGCCGTGACGGCAACGATGACCTGCCGGCAAAGCCGCCCGCTGACTCCTGGCATGTCGAGGTCCTCGTACGGGGGTTATGCGCCCGGTATCGTTCGTCTGCCTGTACGGCGAACTGGCAGGAGTCTGGCAGCGCGCCGCGAAACCGGCCGTCGCGCCGGGGACGGCCGGGCACCGGTCAGGATCGGTGACGGCGGGCTCCAGCGACGGCGAGAACGCCGAGACCTGCCAGGAACATCGCGTACGTCTCCGGCTCCGGCACCGCGACCAGGAAGCCGCGGATTTCACCCGAAGGGACCAGACTGGTGTGGATGTTCAGGTAGGCGCGGCCGGCCGCAATGCCCTGCTGGAACGCGGCGACGGCATTGCCCAGCAACGGCCCGTTTGCGGTCACGAAGGCGGGATTGAATGAGGCCGACGCCCCGAGGCTGAAGGTCTGGTCATATGTGCCGGCCATCACACCTGCGGGAAAGCTCGACAATGCCATCGCCACGCCGGCATTCTTCAGGAACGGGTCGGCCGTGCAGCAGTGGATGTGGCTGGCGGTGGTCAAGCCGGAGAGTCCGCTGAACGTGACCTGCACCCGCATCGTCGCGAGATCGTCGTCGAACGTGATCAGTGCCGAGCCGGTTCCAGGCGAGGAATTGCTGGGGAACTCGCTCAGGCCATCCAGCGTTGCGGCAAACATCTCGATGTGCGCGCTCGCAGGCGCCGCGGCAACCAGCGCGGTGGCGAGCAGGAATGCCTTGATCGGGGTCTTCATGGGGTCGGTCTCCTTGTGGGTGGGGGTCGTACGCCAAGGTGCAGACAAGCGCCAACGCCCTGCGCAGGGATAATACCTTTCAGGGCCGGAACGGTTCAAGCAACGGGTGACGGCATCAGATCACGACGTCGGCCGGAGGCCGACCCAGGATGACCGGACTTGCCAACCGACACGGGGTATCCGCGCCCGCACACTCGCCGTTCGGATACGCATCGCGTACTGCCGCCCCATATCCCGTATCGGAGACCCACATGAAACTGACACTGATCGCAGCCGGAAGCCTGCTGACCGCGGTGATCGCAGCCCCCGGGGGGCCAGCGCCCTTGGGTCGGCCCGGCGGGTGCTGCGTTGCCGACTATCTTCGACGCGTGGTCATGCGGCGCGAGGGTGATCCGCAGGGTGTCGATGATCGGCGAGACTCGCTGCTCAGGCGGAAACCTGTTGCACGGGGCACCTATGGAATAATTCGCCAACAATCAATGATTGCTCGCGAGGTTTCCATGCCGACTCGTAACGTCGTGCACAACAGCCACCTGGCGGACCTGGTCGAGCGGCTCGTGGCCTCCGGGCGCTACCAGAACGCGAGCGAAGGACTGCGACTGGTCGAGAGTCGGGAAGCGGAGGACATTGCCCGACTCCACGCGTTGCGCGAGGCCGCCCGGGTCGGGATCGCCGACATTGGCGGTACACGCTTTCGAAGCTTTGAATCGCCCACCGCGCTCACCCACCATTTGACGGCGATTGCCAGAGAGGCAATCACCAGGAAGCCTTCGGTGGCGCGCTCGAAGTGAGCGCGGAGGCGCGCCGCTGGACGGTGCGCCTGACATCGGCCGAGACCGACTTCCAGGAGATGTCGTCTATCATGAGCCTTCATCCGGGCCACAGACCAGCCGCGGTCAGTCGGCGCAATAGGGCGCCCCGAGCGGCATGGCGCAACAGCAAACGCCGCAACGCACGATCAAAATCCTTGCGGCTGGACGTGAGCGCGTAGCCTTCGGCCAGGTCCACCAAGGCCCGCACCGCTTGTTCATAGGCCGAAGCCGAACCTCGCAGCGCGAGATCATCGACAGCGGCCCAGTATTTGTCCAGGTCGGTCATCAGCGATCGCAAGACCGCTCCACGTTGCCGGTGGCGTTCGGCCTCTTGTGCTGCACGTTCCTTGGCCTCGTACGCCAAGCGCACATCAGAGGCCGACTGCGAGAGTTCACGCAGTTGTGCCGCGTTACGCTGCGGTGCCGGTGCTGTGCGCGACGGGCGCTGTGCTTTCAGCCAAGCCGCATAGCGCGCCTTGATCTGGCGTTCAGCCTCGCGCCCCTGGTCTCGCACGATCGGCTTCAGCAAGGCTGCCATCTCCTCGCGCAACAACTCGTTCAGCCATATGTCGATGGCAGCGACCTGCGTCGAATCGTCCGCAGCATGCTCAGTGCCAGCAGCGGCACTGAGCATGTCGGGATCGACTTCGATGAACTCGACCAAGGCCCGTTGTGATGCGGACAAGTCCGACATGCCGGCCGGCACCTCCGGCTCCGGCGCATCGTCATCGAGTTCGCGTGCTGCGGCCAGCCATCCGAGGTACAGGGAACGCAGGTCGCCGCTCAGCAACTCGTCGCGTAGCGGCGCCAGGCGTCGCATCCAGCCGCTCCCGTCGTCGGCGCCGAAGCGGTCATGGTTTTCGCTCTCGTCGAGCGACCAAGTGATGATCCAATGCTTGTTGCTCGCCTCGACACTCAGCGTATGCCCGGTGGAGAAAGGCTTCAGATCCATCTTGCGAAACGTGGCAAGCGGCACGCGCAAGGCCAGCCGGCAACTACACCAGTTGGCGGTGTAGACGAAGGCATCGAAGTAGCGCCGCATCCAGTCGGCCGGGTCGGCTTTCAGGTCGCCCCACTGATAATCATTGACGAAACTGGAAGGGGTGATCTCGGCGCGCGAAGAGACCGCCCGAAGTTGCGCCATTTCCGCGCAAGTGAGTTCGCGGTCGATAGCTGCGAATTCGTAGTATTGATACTCACTCATGGCCGGGCTTTGGCCTGTGGCGCGGGCAATGGTCGCCGCATGGCGCGGAAATCGGGATGATCGCCGAGGTGGGGATTGCAGCCACGACGGCAAGATCCATTCTCGCGAGCAAACAACGCGGCATCGATCACCGGACCCCGGTGAGACAATCGCGCCACACTTGAGGGTATTGTCGATGCAACACACAGAACGGTTCGAAATCCATACCCGTTCCCCGAAAACACCATGGCAACAGTCCATGATCGTCGGCGGCCCGAAGCTCTGCCAACAAGGTCGTTGCCGTCATGGCGCCGCTGCTCAACGATGCGAATGAGGTCTGCATTATGTCCGCGAGGCGCTGATACGTGATCGCGTACCCTTTGGCCATCGCTTCGCGGCGGTCAAGTTGCAAGACATCGACCGTGGTGCTGCCTTTTTCCGACCAGTCGTTGGCCTCGATATCGAAACGTGCCGTCAAATTACCGGTGTCGGGGTCGAAGTCGAGGTGTCGCCAGGGATCCTCGGTAGTGGGATCGATCAACAGCGCCCGACGCTTCGTCATCGGAAACCGGCTGCCCTTGAATCGTCCGCACTCGGTGCAACACAGCAACATGTTGGACCACTGGAAGGCACGACCTGGAAAACGCGCTTTGGGCCGGAAGTGGTCGATATCGCTACCGTGCGAATCCACACAATACATGCACCGTTCGCGCGACCCCGTCATGCGTTGCAATGTCTTGACCACGGCGCGGACAGCTTTGGTCTGCCGCGCGGTGTTCCACTCGTTCTCGATGTTCTGCGAGCCAGACGCGCGACGCAGATTCGCTGCCGATTGGCGTTTGTCCAGATAGGTCTGCGCCTGTGGAGGCAAAGGCGTTCGGGTAACTCGCCGCATGAATCAAGGCTCCTCATCCGTCACCGCAAACAGCCGAAGCTGTTTGGCTTGACCATGCTCCTCTGTGGTCAGCTTGGCGCCCGCCCGCTTCTTGGCCATGAGCTTTGCGTAGCTGGCTCGCCCTTCCACCGCTCTGGGCGAGCGAGTGTTCTGAAGCCCGAAAGCGGGTGTGAGCAAGATGGTGTCGGGGCGAGAGACGATCACGGTCCGGTACTCTGCCGCTGTCAGCGCGCGTGGCTCGACCCCGCTGCCCGGCTCCGGCAGTACGAACAAGCCATTCTCATCGGCAGCCTGGCAGATGATCGGGCTGTGGGTTGTCACGAGAAACTGAATATACGGAAAGTGCCGCGTGAGCCAAAAGCCGATCACGCGCTGCCATTCAGGGTGCAGATGGGCGTCGATCTCATCGATCAGGACCACACCGCTACGCGTGATGAAGAGCTTGCCGTCGGCACCACGTTCGGTAAGTCCCGATACGCCATAGGCATTGAACAGGTGCCGCAGGATGTCGGCCAGCAAAGCGAGGGCCGCGCGATAGCCATCGCTCATTTCGCTCCATGCCATTTGCAGACCGTTGCGGTCCTTCAACCACAAACCATCGGAATCCACACGATCGACAGTGATCTGGTTCGGCATGAGCTCGTCACGAAGAATCTCTATGAGTACTGCCAGCTGTTGCTGCTCGTCGGTCTTGTTTTCCAAACTCTTGTGGCTCAGGTTGCGCAGCCATTGGTCTACCTCTGCCAACGATGCCGCCTCCTGAAACATCGTGACGAAGCGCTCGGTCGCTGGCGCGACCATCTGACGCATGGCATCGGGTGAGGCCCCAAAGACGCGGCGGAACGGCCCGTAGCCGCATGAGAACCAGCCTTTCGCATCAGATGACCAGATGGTTCGTTGCGGCGTCGAGTAATTTAGCGGCGTCCCGACGGGTCGCGTGATTTCGGACTGGGGCTCCTTACCGCCATTCCTTAGGGTCATGCGGACTGGAAAAGGAACCAATTTTCCCGGAGATCTGCCGGAATCGGCCAGGGCGTCGTCCTTTGAATTCCGGACGATCCGCAATTCGATCCACGCCTCATGCTCGCCTTCGGTGATCCAGCGATGAAAGCTGGGCTGCAGCGCCCTGGCAGTGTCTTTGCCGGTCAATGCAATCGCGATGGCCTTGAGCAACGTGCTCTTCCCGGAGCCGTTGTCGCCGGTGAATACCGTCCAGCCCGCATACCTGCCTGCGCCACGGGCAAGCGAAAAATCGAGGGTGCGGAACCCACGGATATGCGCGAGCGTGACTCTATCGATATACATAAGGTCGTCCCTTCGTTGCCAAGCGTCCGAACCGATCGAAGCGAGGCGCCACAGTCCGCAGCATTACACGTCGACCAGCACCATTTCGACGGCCCGCGGCCGCGATCCCAGCACGGCCCTTCACTCGCTCGCTTCAGACGTTGAACCTGAAGTGCATCACGTCGCCATCCTTCACCACGTACTCCTTGCCTTCCAGGCGCATCTTGCCTGCCTCCTTCGC
>JAYTTO010000125.1:0-9453 GCA_043744975.1 Betaproteobacteria bacterium
AGGCGCCCGGCGGCATCACGGACCTGGTCGACGTCGGTGTACCAGGCCTCGACTTCGGCTCGCGGCGGCAGCATCCGTGCCTCTTCCGTCACGTACTCGGCGGCGCCCTGCGACAGTCGTCCGACCGCATCACGTCCCCATGCGTTCAGGTTGCGACCGCCTTCGGCGACACGATGCGCGACGATGTCACCGACGATCTTCGACAGATCCTCTTCCGCGTCCCATCGCAACCGCGCATACAACTGGCGGACCGTCGCCGCAAACGTGGCATCCCCTTCCATCCGGACGATCGCCGCGGCCGGCACGTCGCCGGCGAGAACCCGGAGCGCGGACGGCAAGGTCAGGCTCACCCGCAGATCCGGAACAGCGTCCGCTTCGGCCTGCCGGAGAGTGCCGTCAGCCGTGACCGCGAGGGCTACCTCGAGCGGTTCCAGCACGAAGACGGCGGTCTGCCCCGCGTGGGCACGCAAGGCCGTTGCGGCCGACTCGTCAGCCGCAATCAGACGATTCAGGGCGCGCGCGACAACCGGCGACAGCATCGGTCAGGTCGCCCAGCCACGATGGACTGCGACCACACCCGCACTGAGATTGAAGTACTCGACGCCACCGAAGCCGGCCAGCCGCATCAGCTCGGCCAAGGCCGCCTGGTCGGGATGCACGCGGATCGATTCCGCGAGATAGCGATAGGACTCGGCATCCTTGGCGACCAGGCGTCCGATGCGCGGCAGCACGGCGAACGAATAGAAGTCGTAGGCCTTCTCGAGTGGCTTCCACACGCGCGAGAACTCGAGCACCACCAGCCGCCCCGACGGCGCCAGCACGCGTCGGAACTCGGCCAGCGCCCGATCTTTGTGCGTCATGTTGCGCAGGCCGAAGGCCACGCAGACGCAGTCGAAGCTGGCGTCCGGAAACGGTAGCCTCTCGGCATCGCAACGCACCACGGGAACGATGCGGCCCGCGTCGGCAAGGCGGTCGCGGCCGGTAGCAAGCATCGGCCCGTTGATGTCGGTCAGCCAGACCTGGCCGTCGGGTCCGGTCCGGTCGAGCAGGAGGCGGGTCATGTCGCCGGTGCCGCCGGCGACGTCGAGGATCCGGTCGCCGGGATGGATGCGGGCGGTGTCGACCGCGAAGCGCTTCCACAGTCGGTGCAGGCCGACGGACATGAGATCGTTCATCACGTCGTAGCTCGGCGCGACGGAGTCGAATACGCCGCGCACCCGCCGCGCCTTGTCGGCCGCGTCGACCTGGGTGAAGCCGAAGTGGGTCTTACTCATCGGTGGGTGGCCGGTCGAATCGCGCCGGCAGGTCCATCCGACGCAGTTTGTGCACGTCGATCCGCGCTGCCGGATCGCGGCTCGCCCCGGCGGCTTCGAGGCGTTTCAGGTACTGCTGCCAGAGACCGTCGGCATCGACGCCCAGCCCATGGAGGTAGTCCCACGTATAGAGGCCAGTGTCGTGGCCGTCGGAGAACACCAGCCGCACGGCGTAGGCACCGACCGGGTCGATGGCCTTGATATTCACATCGCGCTTGCCGACCTGGAGCACCTCCTGGCCGGGGCCGTGCCCCCTCACCTCGGCCGACGGACTGTAGACGCGCAGCAGTTCGCACGGGAGCTCGAACCTGCTGCCGTCGTCGAACGCGACCTCGAGCTTGCGCGACTGCTGGTGCAGCACGATGTCGGTCGGCTGCGGCGACGGATGGTGAGGCTGGGCCAAGGACGCTGACTCCGGAACGGGAACAGGGGTGCAGAGGGGCGGTGTTCGACCGCAGCGGATGATACCCTGCGTGACGGTCCAGGCTGCGTGTCACGGCCTTGTAACAAACGGTACATAGCATCGCAACTGATTGAAAAGCTGAGGAGTGATGCATGGCTGCGACCATTCTCGTCGTCGAAGACGAGCCCGCGATCCAGGAACTGATTTCGTACAATCTGAAGCAGGCGGGCCATCAGGCGCTCAAGGCGGACAACGCCGAGCAGGCGATGAATCTGGTCCAGAACGCGCTGCCCGACCTGATCCTGCTCGACTGGATGCTTCCCGGAATCTCGGGGGTCGAATTCGCCCGGCGGCTGCGGACCGACAAGCGCACCCGCACCATCCCGATCATCATGCTGACCGCAAGGTCCGAAGAGCAGGACAAGCTCACCGGGCTCGACAGCGGCGCCGACGACTACATCACCAAGCCGTTCTCGCCGCGCGAACTCAACGCGCGAGTCAAGGCGGTCCTGCGTCGGCGCGCGCCCCAGATGACCGACGACGTCGTGCAGATCGGGGCGCTCAAGCTCGATCCGGCCAGCCATCGCATCACCGGCAACAACGTCCCGGTCGAACTCGGGCCGACCGAGTTCCGCCTACTGCATTTCTTCATGACCCACCCGGAACGGGTGCATTCGCGCACCCAGTTGCTCGATCAGGTGTGGGGCGACCACGTGTTCGTGGAAGAACGCACGGTCGACGTGCACATCCGGCGGCTGCGAAAGGCGCTCGAGCCGACTGCCCTCGACAGCCTGATCCAGACCGTCCGTGGCACCGGGTACCGGCTGTCGCCAAACTAGAGCAGCGATGCCCGGTCGCCTGGATCGGGTGCCCCTTGTGACCGGGCTTTGGCGGCCCTGTGAACGCCGCGCCCGTGCTGACGATGCCGTCCGGAGCGGCAAACGTCGCGCCGGACTTTTGGGATAATCGGTCACATACCCTACGGGAATGTCTTCCGCGTGAACGGGCACTGGCGCAAGCCGCTCAGTACTACCGCACTGGTCGGCGCAGGTGCGCTGATCCTGTGGCCGATCGCCGGGGCAACGTTCGCACTCGCGACCGCCGCGGTGGCTCTCGCCGTTCTTCTTGCCCACCACCTCTACAACCTGTCGGCGTTTCATCGATGGCTGCTCGCGCCCAGGCTGGAGAACCTGCCCACCGGCAGCGGCTTATGGGAACAGCTCTTTTCCTACCTTGCGCGGATGATGCGGCGCCAGGCCCAGATCGAAGCGCAACTCCAGGAAGCGCTGACGCGTTTCCAGAAGGCGGGCGCCGCGTTGCCCGAGGCGGTGGTCATCCTGGACAACGACCATCGCATCGACTGGTGCAACCCGAAGGCGGAAACCTACTTCGGCCTCGATCTCGACCGCGACCGCGACCAGCAGGTCACCTACCTGATACGCCAGCCGACGTTTGTCGAGTATCTGCGCCGCTCCGATTATTCCCTGCCGCTCAACCTCCGGGTGACGCCGGCCGGAATGACGGGCGAGGCGATCCTGTCCATCCAGATGGTGCCGTACGGCGACAGCGAGACGCTGCTGCTCGGCCGGGACATCACCCGCTGGGAACGCCTCGAGACCACCCGCCGCGATTTCGTCGCCAACGTCTCGCATGAACTGCGAACGCCGCTCACGGTGCTGAACGGTTTCGTGGAAACCCTCTCGGACATGGAACGGCCGGATCCGGAGATGACCCGTCGGTCGTTGCTTCTCATGTCGCAGCAGTGCCTGCGCATGAATCGCCTGGTCGAGGATCTGCTCACGCTCTCGCGGCTCGAGAGTTCGGTCGCACCGCTGCGGGAAGAGACCGTGAACGTTCCGGAACTGGTGCAGAACCTCTACCAGGATGCGCTTTCGCTCTCCAACGGCCGGCACGAAATCCACCTGAAGCTCACTGTCCGCAGTCTCATCCGGGCCAACGCCGACGAGGTGCGCAGCGCCTTCGGCAACCTGGTGAGCAACGCGATCCGCTACACCCCGGAAGGCGGCAAGATCGAACTCCACTGGGACATGCGCGGCGACGAAGGCATGTTCTCGGTGGCGGATACCGGCATCGGCATCGAGGCACACCACATCGACCGGCTGACCGAACGCTTCTACCGGGTCGACCGCAGCCGCTCGCGCGAAACCGGCGGCACCGGTCTCGGCCTTGCCATCGTCAAGCACGTGCTGTCGCGTCACCAGGCGCATCTCGAGATCGTCAGCCACCCGGGCGAAGGCAGCGTGTTCTCGGCGGTGTTTCCAGCCGAGCGCATGGAGCCGCCGGCGGCAGTCGCCAAGGCGCCGCGGACGGGGCGCACCGCGTCCGCCTGACCTGAAGGAAGAGCGCGTTTACAGCCGGTCGCCCGCGCCGCAGAATCGTGGCATCGACAGCCCATCGCATCCCACATGAGCGCCGCACCGATCGACCCGCAGGGGGTCATCCCGATCCTCGCAACACCGTTCCACGCGGACGAGACGCTCGATCTCGAATCCCTCGACCGCATGGTGCGGTTCATGGCCGACGCCGGCACCGACGGGGTGACCGTGCTCGGCGTACTGGGCGAGTCGAACCGCCTCGGTGACCGCGATCGCGAGGCGGCGATTCGCGCTGCGGTCGCGGCGATACAGGGGCGCGCGCCGGTGATCGTCGGCGCCAGCCACGCCGGGACCCAGGCCACGATCGACCTGGTGGCGATGGCCGCCGACCTCGGCGCATCGGCCGTGATGATCGCCCCAACCGCGGAGGCGGTACCGAACGACGATCGAGTCCTGGAGTATTTTCGGCGCGTGGGCAACGGCAGCCGCCTGCCGATCGTGTTGCAGGATCACCCCGCGTCGACAGCGGTGCACATGCCCGCATCGCTCATGGTTAGGATCGTCCGCGAGGTCGACGGCGTGATCGCCATCAAGGAGGAAGCGGTACCGACGGCCCCGAAACTGCGCGCCCTCGTCGCCGGCATGAACGACCGCAAGGTGCGCATCCTGACCGGACTCGGCGCCCTCTACGGGCTGTTCGATCTCGAGGCCGGCAGCGACGGCTTCAACACCGGGTTCGCCTTTCCGGAAGTGCTGACCGCGATGGTGCGCGCGGCGCGCGAACAGGACTGGACCCGGGCGCGCGCGATCTACACGCGGTTCCTGCCGCTCATCGTGTTCGAGCAGCAGCCCGGGGTCGCTGTCCGCAAGGAGGTGCTCCGGCGCCGGGGCCTGCTTGCCACGGCCACCGTGCGCCACCCCGGGGGCGCCCTGCCTGCCGGGGCCGCCGGTCAGCTCGACGCGCTGATCGCGGCCGCCTTCGGCGACGTCGACATCACCCGCCCGATCGACGTCTAGGCCGGGGTTCGCCGAACCATCGCGGGCTCAGAAGAGCGCCCGCAGCTGCGCCTGGACCTGCGATACAAAATCCGCCGGGATCGCTCGTGGCGTATCGCGCTGACGCGTTCCCCAGACCGACGCCGGGAAGTGCGGGTCGTCCCGGTAGCGCGGGATGACATGCCAGTGCAGGTGCGGAACGACGTTGCCGAAACTCGCGAGATTGATCTTGTCCGGCTGCAGCACAGCTCGCAGTGCACCCTCGCAGGCGCACATCGCCTGCATGCAGGCGGTCCGTTCGGCGGCATCGAGGTCGGTCATCTCGCGGACATGCCGATTCCACACGACGCGCAGCAGGCCTGGGTAGTCGGACTCGCCGGCGAGGACGATGCGAAGGCGCTCGTCGCGGTGCAGGACCTCGCCGCCATCGCCATCGCAGAACAAACATGCGCTCACAGCAGCACGCGCTCGATGCCACCGTTGTTGGCCTTGCGCACATAGTCGTCGAGCCAGTCGGCACCGAGCGTGTGCCTGGCCAGCTCCACCACGAGGTAGTCCGCGGTCGTGCCGGAATCGTTGTCGAAGCGGGACAGCCCCTGCAGGCACGACGGACACGAGGTCAGCACCTTAACCTCGCCCGCGAAGCCGTCGGTGCGCAAGGCATCGGCGCCCTTGCGCATCTCGGCCTCCTTGCGGAAACGCACCTGCGTCGAGATGTCGGGACGGGTCGCGGCGAGCGTGCCCGATTCGCCGCAGCAGCGCTCGTTCAGCGCGACCGGGGCACCGAGCAGGCGGCTCACCACCTCGAGCGGCTTGTGCGTCTTCATCGGCGTGTGGCAGGGGTCGTGATAGAGGTAGCGCACGCCATCGACGCCGTCGAGCCGCACCCCCTTCTCCATCAGATACTCGTGGATGTCGAGCAGGCGGCAGCCGGGAAAGATGCGGTCGAACTGGTAGCCGGCGAGCTGATCCATGCAGGTGCCGCACGACACGATCACGGTCTTGATGTCGAGGTAGTTGAGCGTGTTGGCGATGCGATGGAACAGCACGCGGTTCTCGGTCGAGATCGCCTGGCCCTTGTCGGCTTCGCCGGCCGCGGTCTGCGGATAGCCGCAGCAGAGATACCCCGGCGGCAGCACGGTGATCGCGCCGATCTCGTACAGCATCGCCTGGGTGGCGAGGCCCACCTGGCTGAACAGACGTTCCGATCCGCACCCCGGAAAGTAGAAGACGGCATCCGAGTCGTCGGTCACCCTCGCGGCATCGCGAATCACCGGGACGATATGCTTGTCCTCGATGTCGAGCAGCGCGCGCGCTGTGCGCCGCGGCACCGCCTTGGGCATCGGCTTGTTGATGAAATGGATAACCTGCGCCTTCAGCGTCGGCTTGCCGAGCGTCGGCGGCGGTTGCCGCACCTGCGCCTGGATCAGGCCCAGACGCTTGCCGATGGCGTGCGCGGCGCGCTGCACCTTGTAGCCAACGCCGATCATCGCGCCGCGAACCAGCTTGATGGTGACGGGGTCGGTGGCGTTCAGGAACAGCATCGACGCCGCCGTGCCGGGATTGAATTTCTTTCGGCCCTGCTTGCGCAGGAAATTGCGCATCGCGATCGACACTTCGCCGAAGTCGATGTCGACCGGGCACGGGTTCAGGCACTTGTGGCAGACGGTGCAATGGTCGGCCACGTCGCTGAATTCGTCGAAATGCGCCAGCGACACGCCACGGCGGGTCTGTTCCTCGTAGAGGAAGGCCTCGATCAGCAGCGACGTCGCCAGGATCTTGTTGCGCGGGGAATACAGCAGGTTCGCGCGCGGCACGTGAGTGGCGCACACCGGCTTGCACTTGCCGCAGCGCAGGCAGTCCTTGATCGAGTCGGCGATGCCGCCGATCTCGCTCTGTTCCAGGATCAGGCTCTCGAGCTCGAGCAACCCGAACGACGGGGTGTAGGCCTGGTCGAGATTGGCGCCGGCCAGCAGCTTGCCGCGGTTGAACCGGCCGTGCGGGTCGACCTCGTCCTTGTAGCGCTGGAACGCCGCCACCTCTCCCGGCTCGAGATAGTCGAGCTTGGTGATGCCGATCCCGTGTTCTCCGGAGATCACGCCGCCCAGGGCCTTGGCGAGCCGCATGATGCGCGCAACCGCCACATTGGCTTCGCGCAGCATCTCGTAGTCGTCCGAATTGACCGGAATGTTGGTGTGCACGTTGCCGTCGCCAGCGTGCATGTGCAGCGCGACGAACAGGCGGCTCTTCAGGACCCGCTGGTGGATCGCGTCGATCTCCGTGCGCACCGCGTCGAAATCGCGGCCGTCGAAGAGCTGCATCAGCGGTTCGCGCACCTCCTGCTTCCACGACACGCGCAGCGCCTGTTCCTGGAGTACGTGGAACACCGTCTTCGTCGTGGCGGCGGCGCCGCTCGCCGTCACCGGGGTGCCCGGCAGGCGCTGCGCCGCCTGCCATTGCTCGAACCCGGAGAACGGTTCGTCCAGGTGCTGCAACAGCCACTCCCAGCGGGATCGCGCCGCAAGGACCAGCTCGCGGGCCGCCAGCGCCGGATCGACCGGCAGCGCGGTGTCGAGATCGGCGCCGGAACGGGCGACACCGTCGAGGTACTCGTCGAGGGCTTCCATGAGGCGGATCTTGTTCTGCAGCGACAGCTCGATGTTGATGCGCTCGATGCCGTCCGAGTAATCGCCCAGGCGCGCCAGCGGGATCACGACATCCTCGTTGATCTTGAAGGCGTTGGTGTGCCGCGCGATGGCTGCGGTCCGGGCCCGGTCGAGCCAGAACTTGCGGCGCGCCTCGGCCGAGACGGCGATGAAACCCTCCGCGCCGCGGGCGTTGGCGATACGGACGATCCGCGATGCCGCATCGCCCGCGGCCGCGTCGTCGTCGCTGGCCACATCGGCGAGCAGCACCATCTTCGGCCGGACGCCGCGCTTTGCCTTGGTGGCATAGCCGACCGCCTTCACATAGCGCTCGTCGAGATGCTCGAGTCCGGCCAGCACCGCCCCGGGATGGCGATCCATCATGTCCTTGATCTCGACGATCGACGGGACCGCGTCGCGTACTTGCCCGAAGAATTCGAGGCACACGGTGCGGACGTGCGTCGGCATCCGGTGCAGGATGAAGGTCGCACTGGTGATCAGGCCGTCGCAACCTTCCTTCTGCACGCCGGGAAGCCCGGATAGGAACTTGTCGGTGACGTCCTTGCCCAGGCCCTGCTTGCGGAAGCGCCCCCCGGGGATCTCGAGCATGCGCGCGGGTCCGTCGGGCGTGACGCCGTCGACGCGGAAGCGCTGGATCGAAAAGCGCGCGGTCTGCGCATCGTGGATCTTGCCCAGGTTGTGCCCCACCCGGCTGATCTCGACCGGTGAGCCGTCGGTGTCGACCATGCGCCACGACGCCAGGTTGTCGATCGCGGTGCCCCAGAGCACGGCCTTCTTGCCGCCAGCGTTCATGGCCACGTTGCCGCCGATACAGGAAGCATCGGCCGACGTCGGATCGACCGCGAACACCAGGCCCGCCGCCTCCGCCGCCTCCATCACGCGGCGGGTCACGACGCCGGCGCCGCAGCGAATGACGTGCACCGGGGCGTCGACGCCGGGCAGCACCACCCGCTCGGGGGCGCCAAGCTGTTCGAGTTTCTCGGTGTTGATGACCACCGAGTCGCGAGTGAGCGGAATGGCCCCGCCCGTATAACCGGTGCCGCCGCCGCGCGGGATGATGGTCAGGCCCAGCTCGATGCAGGCGCGCACCAGGGGCGCGATTTCCTGCTCGGTGTCGGGGTAGAGAACGCCGAACGGATACTCGACGCGCCAGTCGGTCGCGTCGGTCACATGGGAGACCCGCGCCAGGCCATCGAAGGCGATGTTGCTGCGGCTGGTATGGCGCCCGAATGCCTTGAGCGCCTTGCGGCGCAGCGTCAGCGTCTGCTCGAAGCTGGTTGCGAAGTTCGCGACGGCCGTCGACGCCGCCGCCAGCAAGGCGACCACGCGCTGGTCCTCGGCATTGCGGCGCACTTCGATCTCGCGCAACCGGTGCCGAAGGGCCTCGACCAGGGCTTCGCGACGCTTGCGATTGGCGAGGAGATCGTCCTCGAGGTACGGATTGCGGCTGACGACCCAGATATCGCCGAGCACCTCGTAGAGCATCCGCGCCGAGCGGCCGGTGCGCCGCTCGCTGCGCAACTGGTCGAGCAGGTCCCAGCTACCGGTCCCGAGCAGGCGGATCACAATTTCGCGATCCGAGAACGAGGTGTAGTTGTAGGGGATTTCACGGAGCCGCGGCGTGGTCGCGGGCGCGTGTTCGACGAGATTCATGGAGCGGACACCGGATGGACGGGTGCGGCTTGCGCCACTGGACGACGATTCTATCCGCCGCACCGCACCAACGGTATCCCGGTCGG
>JAYTTO010000126.1:0-11654 GCA_043744975.1 Betaproteobacteria bacterium
GTCGCGACATGGCCAAGGTGCGCAACATGCTCATGTCTTGCATCAAGCCGCTGCTGGTTCTCGGCGGCGGCGGCTGGGACCGCCCGGCGTGCGACTCGATCCAGCGCTTCGCGGAACGCAACGCGCTGCCGGTTGCCACCACCTTCCGCCGGCAGGACCTGTTCGACAACCGCCACGACCTCTTCGTCGGCGATATCGGCATCGGCATCCCGCCGGCATTGCAGCAGCGCGTGCGCGATGCCGATCTGCTGCTAGTGGTCGGCGCGCGCCTCGGCGAAATGACCACCGGCGGCTACACGCTGTTTCCGGTGCCGGTGCCGGCCCAGCGGCTGGTGCATGTACATGCGGGTGCGGAAGAACTCGGCCGCGTGTACCAGGCGGAGCTGCTGATCAATACCGGCATGCCCGAATTCGCGGAATGGGCGGCACAACTGGGCCCGGTCGATACGCAGAACTGGGAGGCGTGGACGCAGGCCGCACGCAGCGACTATCTTGCCAACATCGCACCGGTCGAGACGCCCGGCAGCCTTAACCTGAGTGAGATCGTCGCCTGGCTGAGCGCCAACCTGCCGCGCGATGCCATCATCGCCAACGGCGCCGGCAACTTCGCCGGTTGGGTGCACCGGTTCTACCAATACGGGCCGTTACGCACGCAGCTCGCGCCGACCAACGGCGCGATGGGCTACGGCGTACCCGCCGGGATCGGGGCCAAGATCGCGGCGCCGGACCGTACGGTTGTCGTCTTCAGCGGCGATGGCGACTACATGATGAACGGCCAGGAGCTCGCGACCGCGGTCCAGTACGGCGCGAACGTGATCTTCCTGGTGGTCAACAACGGCATGTACGGCACCATCCGCATGCACCAGGAGCGCGAGTTCCCGGAGCGCGTGCACGGCACGGCCCTGCGCAATCCGGACTTCGCGGCGCTGGCGCGAGCCTACGGCGCGCACGGCGAGCTCGTCACCACCACGGCGGAGTTCCTGCCGGCCTGGAAACGTTCGCTCGCTGCGGGGACACCGGCCTTGATCGAGCTGCGCCTCGATCCGGACGTCATCACCACTCGCACTACGCTGTCGGCGATCCGCGCGAAGGCGCTGCAGGCAACGCAGGGCTGACGAACCGAACCCCGCCGCCGCGGGGTCAGGATTCGCGGAAGGCGGTCTCGCGCACGCGCTGCACGGCCGGTGCCACGACGATCAGCAGCAGCACTGCGGCGAGCGCGAGCAGCGATGCCGACAACGGCCGTGTCACGAACACTGTCGGATCGCCGCGGGCGATGGTGAGGGCACGGCGGAAGTTGTCCTCCAGCATGGGCCCAAGCACGAAGCCCAGCAGCAGCGGCGCTGCCTCGCATTCGAGCTTGATGAACACGTAGCCGAGCAGACCGAAGCCGGCGGCGAGCACCACGTCCACGACGCTCGACTGGAGGCTGTAGATGCCGATCACGCAGAACAGCAGGATCGTCGGGTAGAGGTACTTGTACGGCACCGACAGTAGCCGCACCCACAGGCCGATCATCGGCAGGTTGAGGATCACCAGGAACAGGTTGCCGATCCACATGCTGACCACCATGCCCCAGAACAGTTCGGGCTGCTGTGTCATCACCTGCGGGCCGGGCTGGATGCCGTGAATGGTCATGGCACCCACCATCAGGGCCATCACGGCATTGGGTGGAATGCCCAGTGTCAGCATCGGGATGAACGAGGTCTGCGCGGCCGCGTTGTTGGCCGATTCCGGTCCGGCGACGCCTTCGATGGCACCCTTGCCGAATCGCGACGGATCCTTGGCGATGCGCTTCTCCAGCATGTAGGAAGCGAACGAGCCGAGCACCGCGCCACCACCCGGAAGCACACCCAGGATCGACCCGACGCCGGTGCCGCGCGCAATCGCTTTCCACGCCCGGCGCATGTCTTCCTTCGGCGGTAGCATCTTGCCGAGCTTCTGCTTCAACACGTCGCGGGCGCCGGTACGTTCGAGATTGACGATGATCTCGGCAAATCCGAACAGGCCCATCGCCACGACCACGAAGCCGATGCCGTCCGACAACTCAGGCAGCCCGAAGGTGTAGCGCTGGTCGCCGGTGGTGGTGTCCATGCCGACCAGACCGAGCAGCACGCCGAGCACGATCATCGCGATCGCCTTCACTACCGAACCCTGAGCGAGCACGACGGCAGCCACCAGTCCCAGCACCATCAGCGAGAAGTATTCGGCGGCACCGAACTTGAAGGCGAGGGCGGCCAGCGGCGGGGCAAACGCGGCCAGCGCGAGTGTCGCCACGCAACCCGCGACGAACGAGCCGATGGCCGCCACCGCCAGCGCGTGACCGGCGCGGCCGTTGCGCGCCATCGCATAGCCGTCGAGGCAGGTCACCACCGACGAGGCCTCGCCGGGCAGGTTCACCAGAATTGCCGAGGTCGAGCCGCCGTATTGCGCACCGTAGTAGATGCCGGCCAGCATGATCAGCGCCGAGGTCGGCTCGAGCTTGAAGGTGAGCGGCAGCAGCATCGAGATGGTGGCCACGGGGCCGATGCCGGGCAGCACGCCGATCAGGGTGCCCAGCGCGACGCCGCCCAGGCAGTAGAGCAGGTTCGCCCAGGTGAGGGCGACATGCAGGCCGAGGGCCAGGTTGTCGAGGAGCTCCATCAGCCCGTCACCGCCGTCGGCCAGAGAGGTATCGGCATGCCGATACCTTCGACGAAGACGCTCCAACCGATGGCGTTGAGCGCGATCGCGAGCAGCACGATCTCGGGCCACCGCCGGTCACGTTCGGCCATGCAGGCGCAAACGATCATCGCCGCCGTCGCGGCGACGAGGCCGAAACGCTCCAGGCCCCAGCCGAACAGCACCACGCCGAACAGGATCAGCAGCAGCGGCCGCCAGTGCCAACGCTCCATCGAGGCCGAGGCGTTGCGCAGACCGTCGAGCAACACCAGGGCGCCGAGCAGCACCAGCAGCGCGCTGATGGCCCGCGGAAAATACCCGGGCCCCATCGACAGCAGCGTACCGGCGCGATAGCCGCGCCCGACCAGCAGGGCGGCCATGCCGATGACAATGAAGAACAGTCCGGCCAGGCTGTTGCGCCGGACCAGGTTGTTGATGACCATCTCCTCCCGCCGATCCGGATCACGCGCCCGCAGCGCCGCTCCGGAAGAGCACGTCAGCGACGAGGTGAGTCCTGTTGTCGAGTTATGGGCCTATTGTTCCACATCGCGGAAAGCGGCGGCAACGCGCTAGCGACAATAGCCCAGCGACATTGCCTGCAGGACGTCGCCACGGACTCGTTCCTGCACGAAGGCGACCACCGACAGCCGATCGCGTCGCCAGTCTGGGGCCAGATCGAGCGTCTGGCGGATCTCCGTCGTGCCGTGCGCCGCGACCGGGAACGGCCCGAAGAGCAGGCGGGCGACCGCGTCGTGCTCCAGCGCCCGGCCGCGATTCTCGCCGGCGGCCACCTGTGTCGACAGACTGTTTTCGGTGACGACGACGAACAGGTCTGCCGGGCCGGCGGTTGCCGTCGCTTCGACGTCCGCGCGGACCCGGACTTCGGCACTGGTGGTGTCGAGCGACACATCGAGCCGCGCCTTCGCCGGCGCCGGATTGCGCTGCCGTTGGAGCAGTTGCTCGTAGCCGCCGGTGCCGCGAAAGTCGTGGCCATCGGCAACAAATTGCGGGGTGTAGACGTAGGTCGAACCATCCCGCGCCGAGGTGCTGCGCTGCCGCGCCGAAAATGCCGCCTGCGAGAACCGGTCCGGCCAGCCGAGGTCGTTCCAGTAGTCCACGTGGAACGCGACTGGAATGACGCCCGCCGTGGCGGGCCCGGATTTCGGAAGCCGGCTCAGCCAGCGGTCGGCTGGCGGGCAGCTCGAACATCCCTCCGAGGTATAGAGCTCCAGCAGGACCTTGCGCCCGGGGCCGCTGGCGCCGTTGCACTCGGCCCCGCCCGCGGACTGCGCGACCGCTGCGGCCGTCACCGCCACCACCATCCAGTACCAGCACCGGGCCATCGTTTTCTCCTTGGTGAACATTGATCGACAGCCTGCAGATACGGGCCAGGCAGCGTGCCGGATGGGGCGGTGCGGCGGCGGTCCAGCGAGGGAACGGGAAGGCCTTTGCTATGATGGGTGGTTTTAACGCTCCCGTCGGGCATGGCCCAACTCTTCTCGGTCCACCCGCAATCCCCGCAGCGCCGCCTGATCGAACAGGCCGCGGCCATGGTGCGCGATGGCGCGGTGCTGGTCTATCCGACCGACTCCTGCTATGCGCTCGGCTGCCATCTCGGCGACAAATCGGCCATGGAACGTCTGCGGTCGATCCGCGGCGTCGACGGCCAGCATCACCTCACGCTGGTCTGCCGGGACCTGAGCCAGATCGCCGAATATGCCCGGGTCGACAACCGTCAGTTCCGGCAGCTGAAGAGCGCCACGCCCGGCAGCTATACCTTCATCCTCGAAGCGACCAAGGAAGTGCCGCGGCGGCTGCAGCACCCGAAACGTGCCACGGTCGGCCTGCGGATCCCGGACCATCCGGTGGCGCAGGCCCTGCTCGCAGCCCTCGACGAGCCGCTGCTCTCGACCACGTTGATCCTGCCGGGGGACGAACTGCCGCTCAACGACGCCGGCGAGATCCGCGAACGGTTGGAGAAGCTCGTCGACCTCGTCATCGATGCCGGGTCGTGCGGATTCGAACCGACCACCGTGGTCGACCTCACCGGCGAAGTCCCGGTGATCGTGCGGGTGGGGAAGGGCGATCCGGCATTGTTCGGCCTGAAGACGGCGGCATGAGGCTCGGCTCGTATTCCTGGCGCGAGCCTGACGGCTCCGCCCTGCGATCCTGCTGCACCGACTGTCGCGGCCGGCACCACCATTCACAGCACTAAACTTCGCGGGAACCACAATGTTCGTCGATCGAGTCCTATCCGGCATGCGTCCGACCGGCAGCCTGCACCTCGGGCACTACCACGGCGTGCTGAAGAACTGGGTGCGCCTGCAGCACGAGTACGAGTGCTTCTTCTTCGTCGCCGACTGGCACGCGCTGACCACCCACTACGATACGCCGGAGGTGATCGAGGCCAACGTCTGGGACATGGTGATCGACTGGCTGGCGGCCGGCGTCGATCCGGCGCATGCCACGCTGTTCATCCAGTCGGCGCTGCCGGAACACGCCGAGCTGCACCTGCTGCTGTCCATGATCACGCCGCTCGGCTGGCTCGAGCGCGTGCCGACCTACAAGGACCAACAAGAGAAGCTGGTCGAGAAGGACCTTTCGACCTACGGGTTCCTCGGCTATCCGCTGCTGCAGAGCGCCGACATCCTGATCTACCGCGCCAACCTGGTGCCGGTGGGTGAGGATCAGGTTCCGCACATCGAGTTCACGCGCGAGATTGCCCGCCGGTTCAATCACATCTTCGGCCGCGAGCCGGGGTTCGAGGACAAGGCGAACGCCGCGATCCGCAAGTTGGGGACCAAGCGCAGCAAGCTCTACACGGAACTGCGCAACCGCTATCAGGAGCAGGGCGATCCGGTCGCGCTTGCCGCGGCCCGTTCGCTGATCGAGGAGGCGCAGAACCTCTCGATCGGCGACCGCGAACGGCTGTTCGGCTTCATCGAAGGCGGCGGCAAGATGATCCTGTCCGAGCCGCAGGCGCTGCTGACCGAGGCTTCGCGCATGCCCGGCCTGGATGGCCAGAAGATGTCGAAGTCGTACCACAACACCATTACGCTGCGCGAAGACGCCGACAGCGTCACCCGCAAGATCCGTACGATGCCGACCGACCCGGCGCGGGTGCGTCGCAACGATCCCGGCGACCCCGGGAAGTGCCCGGTGTGGCAACTGCATCAGATCTATTCGGACGAGCCCACGCGCCAATGGGTGCAGAACGGGTGCCGCAGCGCCGGCATCGGCTGTCTGGAATGCAAGCAGCCGGTGATCGACGCGGTGCTCGAGGAGCAGAAACCGATGCGCGAACGCGCGGCGGTCTATCTCGAAGACCCGACGCTGGTGCGCAACGTGATCGCCAACGGCATCGAGCGGGCGCACAAGCTCGCCCAGGAAACCATGCGCGAGGTGCGCGAAGCGATGGGCCTGCGCTACAGTTGAATCGACCGAACCGCCAGCATCCGGTTGCCGGCCGTCGCTCCGATCAGGCGGCGGCCTCGAAAAAGGGGCCAGGCTCGCTTTTCGGTTGCTACGCGGCAGCCTTGTTGCGCTTCATCAGTTGCTGCTTCTCGCGCGCCCAGTCGCGTTCCTTCTCGACCTCGCGCTTGTCGAACTGCTTCTTGCCCTTGGCGAGGCCGATCTCGAGCTTGATGCGTCCCTTCTTGAAGTGCAGGTCGAGCGGCACCAGCGTGTACCCGGCGCGCTCGACCTTGCCGATCAGGCGCGAGATCTCCTCGGCGTGCAGCAGCAGCTTGCGGGTGCGGACGGGGTCGGGATGGATGTGCGTCGACGCCGTCGCGAGCGGGCTGACATGAGAGCCGATCAGGTTGAGTTCCGAGCCGCGGATGACCACATAGGCTTCCTGCAACTGCACCCGGCCGGCGCGGATCGACTTCACCTCCCAGCCTTCCAGCACGAGGCCGGCCTCGTACCGGTCCTCGATGAAGTAGTCGTGAAGGGCTTTCCTGTTCTGCGCAATGCTCATGTGGCCGGGTCGACGATCGTCAGTGAAGATGGATTCTAGCAACCGGCTGGCCCGCAACACCGCGCAGCCGGCCGAATTCGATAACGGACACCAGTCTTGGCCCAGATAGAACGCTCGGTGATCGTGCCCTACAGCGCCGAGAAGATGTACGCGCTGGTGGAGGCGGTCGAGGACTATCCGCGATTCCTGCCCTGGTGCGGCGGAACCCAGGTCGAGTTCCGGGACGAGCATCGCACGCGTGCGGCCGTGATCATCAGCTTCCGCGGCGTCAAGCAGCGCTTCTCGACCGACAACACGAAACATCCGCCCGAGCGCATAGAGATGCGGCTGGTCGATGGACCTTTCAAGCATCTCGACGGGCTGTGGAGCTTCACCCCGCTCGGGCCGGACGCCTGCAAGGTTCATTTCCGGCTGCACTACGAGTTCTCCAGCCGCTTGCTGGAGTGCCTGGTGGGTCCGGTGTTCGACTACATCGCCGGTAGTTTCGTCGATGCCTTCAGCCAGCGGGCGGACAAGGTCTACGAGCAGCCGTGACGTCGCAGATCCGGGTCGAGGTTGTCCATGCGCTGTCGACCCGGCAGGTGGCTTTGACGGTGATATTGCCCGAGGGCGCTACGGTCCGCGATGCCATCGAGGCTTCCGGCATCGCCACCCTCGTTGGGCTCGAGGCCATCGACCTGGAACGGGTGGGCATCTGGAACCGCGTGGTCACGGCCGATGCCATGCTCGCCGACGGTGACCGGGTGGAACTGCACCGGCCGCTGATCGCCGATCCGAAAGACGCCCGCCGGCGCCGGGCCCGGGCGGTGAAGCTGGCGTGAACGGCGCCGCTACGCGAACGGTGCGCCAAGCCGACCCGGGCGCCGTGCCCCCACCCCCGGTGAGGGGCGACCGAAGGAAGGCTGGGGGGGATAGTCAGCTCACTTGCACCACTGGGCGGTCTGCTTCCTCGCGTCGGCGATTTCCTTCTCGACTTCCTCGTCGCTCAGGAAGAAGCGCTGGCCATTGGCGTCGTAGCGCACGACGCGGCCGCCGCCTTGAAGGCCGTTCAGCCGGTTGCGGGAACTCTCGCAGTTCTGCTTCCTCACGTCGGCCTGGGCGCGGTCCAGTTCGGCCTTCTTGTCGGCTTCCTCCCGATCCAGCCGCCGCTTGCGGAACTCCATGTCTTTTTCCTGGGTGTTCAGCGGCGTGGCTGGTGCGTCGCCTGCGACCGGTGCCGGGCTCGGCGGCGGGGCCTTGATCGTGCCGCTGCACTGGACCCCGGGTGGCGGCTGGTCGGCGTACTGCGTGCGACCGTTGGCGTCCTTCCACTTGCAGATCGCGAGCGCGGGTGTCGCCGTCATCAGCGCTGCGACGCCGACGGCAATCAGGAACGCGGTGGCTTTCATCGGTTGATCTCCATGGAACGTGTGCGGGGCATCCTATTGTTTCTCGGGTGGATAAGCGAGTTGTCCGATCGACAGCTCGCAGAGTTCGCGGGCGCGGGCGGTCGCCTCCAGCGTGGCGGCGACATCGCCGCGACGGCGGCTGGCGCGGGCCTGCTGCAGGGCGTCGAAGGCTGTGGTCCACAGTGCCTTCTCGGCGCGCGCGTGCGCCACGGCCACTTCGGCCAACGCGAGGGACATCTCGGCCATCGCCATCGCTTCGTCGTTCTCCGGTGCGGGAGTTGGCGCCGGCGGTTCCGGCAACAGTTCTGCCATCGAGGACGCGCCGCACACCAACGTTCCGATCAGAACGCCGACGGCGAACACGCGGTGCACCGACTGCCGCACTTGCTCGCACGAAACGACTGTTGAGCCTTGATCACAACCCATTCGGAACGATCCCGATGCGCCGCGGTACACGCCAGTGCACCGACCCGGCAGCGTTTCACCTATAATAACTTTTTGTTCGAAGGATCAGAACGATGCAGATCATCCAGAAGGCACTGACCTTCGACGACGTTCTGCTGGTCCCGGCGCATTCCGACGTCCTGCCCAAGGATGTCAGCCTCAAGACCCGCCTCACCCGCACCATCGAGCTCAATATCCCGCTGCTCTCGGCAGCGATGGATACCGTGACCGAAGCCCGGCTCGCCATCGCGATCGCGCAGGAAGGCGGGGTCGGCATCGTCCACAAGAACCTCACGCCCAAGGCCCAGGCCGCGCAGGTGCTGAAGGTCAAGCGCTTCGAGAGCGGGGTGGTGAAGGATCCCATCACCATCGCTCCCGACATGACTGTGCGCGACGTCATGATCCTCACCAGGCAGCACCGGATATCCGGATTGCCGGTGGTGGAGGCGGGCAGGGTGGTCGGCATCGTCACCAACCGCGATCTGCGCTTCGAGAACAATCTCGACCAGCCGGTGCGCAACATCATGACCCCGCGCGAGCGTCTGGTGACCATCCGCGAAGGCGCCGCCCTCGAAGAAGCGATGCACCTGCTGCACGAACACCGCCTCGAACGTGTGCTGGTCGTCAACGAGAACCTCGAGCTCAAGGGGCTCGTCACGGTCAAGGACATCCTCAAGTCGTCCGAACACCCCAATGCCTGCAAAGACCAGTTCGGGCGCCTTCGCGTCGGCGCCGCCATCGGCGTGGGCGAGGGCACCGAGGAACGCGCGGAGGCCTTGATCGAGGCCGGCGTCGACGTGCTGGTCGTCGATACGGCTCATGGCCATTCGCAAGGCGTGCTCGACCGCGTGCGCTGGGTCAAGCGCAAGTATCCGAACACGCAGGTGATCGGTGGCAACATCGCTACGGCCGATGCCGCCAGGGCGCTCATGGATGCCGGCGCCGACGGCGTCAAGGTCGGCATCGGTCCCGGGTCCATCTGCACCACCCGCATGGTTGCCGGGGTCGGCGTGCCGCAGATCACCGCCATCCAGAACGTCGCGTCCGCACTCGAAGGCACCGACGTGCCGATGATCGCCGACGGCGGCGTGCGCTATTCGGGCGATGTCTCCAAAGCCATCGCGGCCGGCGCGCATTCGGTGATGCTCGGCGGCCTGTTCGCCGGCACCGAAGAAGCGCCCGGCGAAATCGAACTGTTCCAGGGCCGCTCCTACAAGTCGTATCGCGGCATGGGTTCGCTCGGTGCCATGCAGGATGGGTCGAGCGACCGCTACTTCCAGGACGCCGCCGATGCCATCGGCGACAAGCTGGTGCCCGAAGGCGTCGAAGGGCGCGTGCCTTACAAGGGCCCGGTCTCGGCGGTGATCCATCAGCTCATGGGCGGCCTGCGGGCGAGCATGGGCTACCTGGGTTGCGGCACTATCAACGACGTCCGCACCCGCGCGCAGTTCGTGCAGATCAGCTCCGCCGGCATCAAGGAGTCGCACGTGCACGACGTGCAGATCGTCAAGGAAGCCCCCAACTATCACGTCGACTGACACCTACCGTCCGCCGGATATGGTTCACGAGGAAAGCGCGCGCGGCGCGCTTTTTTCATTGCGGGCGATTGCCGGAACTGAATCCATGCGCCACAAGATCCTGATCCTCGACTTCGGTTCGCAGTACACCCAGCTGATCGCGCGCCGGGTGCGCGAGACTGGCGTCTACTGCGAGATCCATCCGTTCGACATGAGCCGCGAGGCGATCAAGGCCTTCGGCGCCAAGGGGATCATCCTGTCTGGCGGACCGGCCTCGGTCACGGAGCAAGGCAGCCCCAGATCGCCCCAGGTCGTATTCGAGGCGGGCGTGCCGGTGCTGGGCATCTGCTACGGCATGCAGACCATGGCGGTACAACTGGGCGGCGACGTGACTGTCGGCGACGTGCGCGAGTTCGGCTATGCCGAAGTGCGCGCGCGCGGACACTCCGAACTGCTGCGCGACATCCAGGACCGCGTCAACGACGCCGGCCACGGATTGCTCGACGTCTGGATGAGTCACGGCGACCAGGTCACCAGGCTTCCCGAGGGCTTCAAGGTGATCATCAGCAACGCCTCGACACCGATCGGCGGCATGGCCGACGAGGCGCGCCACTTCTACGGCATCCAGTTCCACCCCGAAGTCACCCACACCGCGCGCGGCAAAGCTATCCTCGATCGCTTCGTGCACGGCATCTGCGGCGCGGACCAGAGCTGGAACATGCCTGACTACGTGGATGAAGCAGTGGCCCGCATTCGCACACAGACCGGCGACGAGGAAGTCCTGCTCGGGCTATCGGGCGGCGTCGATTCGTCGGTCGCGGCAGCGCTGCTCCACCGCGCGATCGGCGCGCGGCTCACCTGCGTGTTTGTCGATAACGGTCTCCTGCGTCTCAACGAGGCCGAGCAGGTGATGGACACCTTCGCGAAGAACCTCGGCGTCAAGGTCATCCATGTCGATGCTTCCAACGAGTTCCTCGGCGCGCTCGCCGGCGTCAGCGATCCTGAAGCGAAGCGCAAGGTCATCGGCCGCCTGTTCGTCGATGTGTTCCAGCGCGAGTCGGCGAAGCTCGCCAATGCGAAGTGGCTCGCGCAGGGCACGATCTACCCGGACGTCATCGAGTCCGCCGGCGCCAAGACCGGCAAGGCCCACAACATCAAGTCGCACCACAACGTCGGCGGTCTGCCCGAGACGCTGCATCTCGAGCTGCTCGAACCGCTGCGCGAATTGTTCAAGGACGAAGTGCGCGAACTCGGCCTGGCACTCGGTCTCCCGCATGACATGGTGTTCCGTCATCCGTTCCCGGGTCCGGGACTCGGCGTGCGCATCCTCGGCGAGGTCAAGCGCGAGCATGCCGACCTGCTCCGCCGCGCCGACGCGATCTTCATCGAGGAACTGCGCAGTAGCGGCTGGTACGACAAGACGTCACAAGCATTCGCGGTGTTTCTGCCGGTGCGCTCGGTCGGGGTGATGGGTGACGGCCGCACTTACGAACACGTCGTCGCGCTGCGTGCCGTACAGACCCAGGACTTCATGACCGCCTCGTGGGCGCCGTTGCCGCATGAATTGCTGGCAACGGTGTCGAACCGGATCATCAACGAAGTCCGAGGCATCAACCGCGTGGTCTACGACATCTCGGGCAAGCCGCCGGCGACGATCGAGTGGGA
>JAYTTO010000127.1:0-3802 GCA_043744975.1 Betaproteobacteria bacterium
CACCTCGGCGTCGAGATTCTGGTTGCGGCGCTTGAGGCCGTCGTTGACCTTCTGCTGCGCACTGACCTGCCGGTCAAGGTCCCACACGCGCATCCAGCCGCCCTTGCCCAGCCACAGCGGATACTGCAGCAGGACGATCAGGCCGGCGAAGACGATGGTGAGGGTGCGATGCATCGCACACGCCCTGACGTCGGTCTATTTGAGGTTGTAGAACGCGGCGCGCCCGGGATAGCTGGCGATCTCCCCGAGGTCTTCCTCGATGCGCAGCAACTGGTTGTATTTTGCCAGGCGATCGGAACGTGACAGCGAGCCGGTCTTGATCTGCAGCGCGTTGGTGGCGACCGCGATGTCGGCAATCACCGTGTCCTCGGTCTCGCCGGAACGGTGCGACACCACCGACGTATAGCGGGCACGCTTGGCCATCTCGATCGCCGCGAAGGTCTCCGACAGCGTACCGATCTGGTTGATCTTGATGAGGATCGAGTTGGCGATCCCGCGGCGGATGCCTTCGCGCAGGATCTTGGTATTGGTGACGAACACGTCGTCGCCCACGAGCTGGATGTTGCGGCCGAGCCGGTCGGTCAGCAGCTTCCAGCCGTCCCAGTCGTCCTCGGCCATCGCATCCTCGATGCTCAGGATCGGGTACTTGTCGGTCCAGGTGGCGAGGTAGTCCGTGAACTCGGCCGCGGTGAGCTGCAGCCCTTCGGCTTCGAGGTGGTAGCGCCCGTCGCGGTGAAACTCCGATGCCGCGCAATCGAGCCCGATCATCACCTGCTCGCCGGCCGTGTAGCCGGCGCCGTCGATGGCTTCGAGGATCAGGTCGAGGGCGGCTTCGTTGCTGGCGAGATTCGGCGCGAATCCGCCTTCGTCCCCGACCGTGGTCGGCATGCCGCGCGCGTCGATCAGCTTCTTCAGCGTCTGGAAGATCTCGGCACCGCAGCGCAGTGCCTCGCGAAACGTCGGCAGGCCCACCGGGATGATCATGAACTCCTGCATGTCGAGGCTGTTGTTGGCATGCGCGCCGCCATTGATGACGTTCATCATCGGCACCGGCAACTGCATGCGCGACGCGCCGCCGAGATAGCGGTAGAGCGGGAGGCCGCTTTCCTCGGCGGCGGCCTTCGCAACCGCCAAAGACACGGCCAGTATGGCATTCGCGCCGAGCCGCGCCTTGTTGTCGGTACCGTCGAGGTCGATCAGGGTCTTGTCGATGAACGCCTGCTCGCTCGCGTCGAGTCCGATGATCGCTTCGCAGATCTCGGTGTTCACGTTCTCGACTGCCTTCATCACGCCCTTGCCGCCGAAGCGCCGCTGGTCGCCATCGCGCAGCTCGATCGCCTCGCGGCTGCCGGTCGAGGCGCCGGACGGCACCGCGGCGCGTCCGCTGACACCCGACTCGAGCAGGACATCGGCTTCGACCGTTGGATTGCCTCGGGAATCCAGGATTTCACGCGCGACGATATCGACGATTGAACTCATATGCTCGGGATCCTGATCGGTGAATGGCCGCGCATCACGCGCCGGCCGAGGTTGGGGTGAGGAGATTCTCGGCGAACCCGCGGGCCTTGACGAGCGCGTCGAGGTCCCTGAGGGTGGCGAGCAGTGCCGCCATGTGTCCGAGCGGCCAGGCGTTCGGCCCGTCGGAGAGCGCCTTGGACGGGTCGGGGTGCGTTTCCATGAAAACGCCGGCGACGCCGGCTGCGATCGCCGCGCGGGCCAGCACCGGCACGAACTCGCGCTGACCGCCGCTCGAGTCGCCCTGGCCGCCAGGCAGTTGCACCGAATGGGTGGCATCGAAGACCACCGGGCAGCCGGTCGAGCGCATGACCATCAGCGACCGCATGTCGGACACCAGGTTGTTGTAGCCGAAGCTGAAGCCGCGCTCGCAGACCATCACGTTGTCTGCGCCGCTGGCCTGCTTGGCCTTGGCCACGACGTTGGTCATCTCCCAGGGCGAGAGGAACTGGCCCTTCTTGATGTTCACCGGCCGCCCGGCGCTGGCCGCGGCGATGATGAAATCGGTCTGGCGACACAGGAACGCTGGCGTCTGCAGGACATCGACGCTCGCCGCGGCGGCCGCGATGTCGCCGATGTCATGCACATCGGTCAGCACCGGAACGCCGATGGTGCGACGCACATCGGCGAGGATCTCGAGGCCCTTGTCCATGCCGACCCCGCGGAACGACCGGGAGGAACTGCGGTTCGCCTTGTCGTAGGACGACTTGAAGATGAACGGAATGCCGAGGCCGGCACAGATCGCTTTCAAGTCGCCCGCGGTATCCATCGCGAGCTGCCGCGATTCGATGACGCAAGGTCCGGAGATCAGGAAGAACGGATGCTCCAGTCCAACATCGAAGCCGCACAGCTTCATGCAATATGCTCCGCCGGCACCGCCCGCGGCGGCGCGGTCTTGCGCTCCCGGAACCGAACGGCAGCCTCGATGAACGACTTGAATAGCGGATGGCCCGCGCGCGGCGTCGAGGTGAACTCCGGGTGGAACTGGCAGCCGATGAACCACGGATGATCCGGCAATTCGATCATCTCGGTCAGGCGTTCGGCGCCGATCGACAGCGCGCTGAACCGCAGGCCGACATCGCGCAACCGCCCGACATAGTGATTGTTGACCTCGTACCGATGGCGATGGCGTTCGGCGATGTGATCGGAGCCGTAGATCGCCGCCACCTGCGTGCCGGGCAGCAGTTCCGCGTCCTGGCTGCCCAGGCGCATGGTGCCGCCGAGATCGGAACCTTCGTTGCGCTGTTCGACGCGGCCGTCCCGGTCGACCCACTCGTGGATCAGTGCCACCACCGGAAACGGCGTGCCGGGATCGAACTCGGTGCTGTGGGCATCGGGCATCTGCGCCTTGTGCCGGGCGTACTCGATCACCGCGAGCTGCATGCCGAGGCAGATGCCCAGATAGGGAATCGCGTTCTCGCGCGCGTGGCGAATCGCCCGGATCTTGCCCTCGACGCCCCGCTTGCCGAAACCGCCCGGCACCAGGATCGCATCCATCCCTTCCAGGGCCGCCGTGCCATCGATGTCGATCTTCTCGGAATCGATGTAATGGATGTTGATCTTCGAGCTGGTGTGGATGCCGGCGTGCGACAGCGCCTCGGACAGCGATTTGTAGGACTCGGTCAGGTCGACATATTTGCCCACCAGCGCGATGTCCACGGTTTGCTTGGGATGCTCCAGCGCCCATACCAGCTGGTCCCACTCGGCCAGATTGGCCTGGGGCGCCTCGATCTCGAGCTTGCGGCAGACAATCTGGTCGAGGCCCTGCGCGTGCAACAGGCCCGGGATCTTGTAGATGCAGTCGACGTCGATCGCGGTGATGACCGCATGCTCCTCGACGTTGGTGAACAACGCGATCTTGCGGCGCTCGTCGTCGGGCAGCGAGCGGTCGGCGCGGCACAGCAGGACATCGGGCTGGATACCGATCTGGCGCAGTTCCTTGACCGAGTGCTGGGTCGGCTTGGTCTTGATCTCGCCGGCCGACGCGATGAACGGCACCAGCGTCAGGTGGATGAAGCAGACGTTGTTGCGACCGACCTGCAGGCTCAACTGCCGGATGGCTTCGAGGAACGGCAGCGATTCGATATCGCCCACGGTGCCGCCGACCTCGACGATCGCCACGTCGGCGGCGCCCGCGCCGAGGCGGATGAAGTGCTTGATCTCGTCGGTGATGTGCGGGATCACCTGCACGGTGCCGCCGAGGTAGTCGCCGCGGCGCTCCTTCTTGATGACGCTCTCGTAGATCTGCCCGGTGGTGAAGTTGTTGCGCTTCAGCATCCGGGTGCGC
>JAYTTO010000128.1:0-3283 GCA_043744975.1 Betaproteobacteria bacterium
TGGACCTGGCTCGCCGTCAATCTGGTGACGGCCTTCGTCGCCTCGCGCGTGATCGGCCTCTTCGAAGGCAGCATCGAGAAGCTGGTGGCGCTGGCCGCATTGATGCCGATCGTGGCCGGCATCGGCGGCAATTCCGGCAACCAGACGATCACCATGATCGTGCGCGCGATGGCGTTGGGACAGATCACACCACGCAATGCCCGCGCGCTGCTCAAGAAAGAACTGGTGATCAGCCTGCTGAACGGGGTGGTCTGGGGTTCGATTTTCGGCCTGTTCGCGACCGTGCTCTATCACAGCGCACCGCTCGGCATGGTCATGATGGCCGCCATGACCCTGAATCTGATCGTGGCTGCGAGCTTCGGGGTGTTCATCCCGATGCTCCTGCACCGGCTCGGCCGCGATCCGGCGGTCGGTTCGAGTGTGCTGATCACCGCCATTACCGACAGCGGCGGGTTCTTCATCTTCCTCGGCATGGCGACGCTGTTCCTGGTCTGAGCATCGGTTCCGTGTCGGTCCTGCATCCGTGCCGCGGCGGCTGTCGTATTGTCGGGCTCATGCCATTTCCCTCCGTTCACCCATGAGTCTCAAGCTGTTGCTCGCCGTGGTCGGCGGCGCCTGCCTCGCCGTCGTCGTGGTGGCTGCCTGCTCGCCGTTGAAGCTCGTCAACGCCGTCGCCGTGGCGCATGGCGTTGAACGGACCGCCGCCATCGCCTACGGTGCCGACGAGCGCCAGCGGCTCGATGTCTACCGGCCTTCCGGCGCGCGTGAGTTGCGGCCGCTGGTCGTCTTCTTCTACGGCGGGTCGTGGCAGGGCGGGCGGCGTCAGGACTACCGGTTCGTCGGCGCGGCGCTGGCCGAGCGCGGTTTCGTCGTGGTCGTGCCGGACTATCGCGTGTATCCACAGGTGCGGTATCCGGAATTCCTCAGGGATTCTGCGGCGGTCGTTGCCTGGTGCCGGTCCCACGCGGCGGAAATCGGGGGTGACGACCGGCGGTTGTTCCTGATGGGTCATTCCGCGGGCGCCTACAACGCGGCCATGCTCGCGCTGGATCGCCGCTGGCTCGACGGCGTGGGCCTCGATGCCGGGCGCGACCTGCGTGGCTGGATCGGGGTATCGGGGCCCTATGATTTCCTGCCGATCAAGGACCCGGTCGTGCAGACGATTTTCGGTCCCCGCGACAACTGGCCGGACACGCAGCCGATCAATCACGCCACCCGCGGTGCCCCGCCGGCGTTGCTCCTCACCGGCGATACCGACGACCAGGTGTCGCCGCGGAACACCCGGGCGCTGACGGAAAAACTGCAAGGTCTCGGTGTGCCGGTCGAGAAGGTGCTGTTTCCGGGAGTGGGACACGCCCGGACCGTGGTCTCGTTCGCGAGGCCGTTTCGGGAAGGGGTTCCCGTGCTCGACGAGATTGCCCGGTTCATCGATGGGCACTGAATCCGCAGCTTTCGCGTCTGCGTAGAATCATCCAGAGCGGCCGGGGTCTGAAGCAAGGCCCCGGGTAGCGCAATCTGCCGCATCCCAACCAGGAGTCATCCATGATCATCCGGCGCCCGTCCGACATCGTTCCGTCCGAAATCACCCCGCGCGCCCTGTTCGACGACCGGCGCCGGTTCATCCGGGATGCCGGCCTGTTCGCCGCGGCGGCGGGGCTCGCGGCGGCAGGCGTCCGGCCGCGCGCTGCGCATGCCCAGGGCAAGGGATTCCCCAACCTGAAGAAGGGCGCGTTCGCGGTCAACGAGCCGGCGACACCCTTCAAGGATGTGACCACCTACAACAACTTCTACGAGTTCGGCACCGGCAAGGAAGATCCCGCCGAGACCGCCGGCACCTTGAAGCCCCGGCCATGGACCGTATCGGTCGAAGGCGAATGCGCCAGACCGAAGCGGTGGGATCTCGACGAACTGCTCAAGCTCGCCGCGCTCGAGGAGCGTATCTATCGCCTGCGCTGTGTCGAAGGCTGGTCGATGGTGGTGCCCTGGGTCGGCTACCCGCTGGCCGAACTCATCAGGCGCGCGGAGCCCACGTCGAAGGCCAGGTACGTCGAGTTCACCACGCTGATGGATCCCAGGCAGATGCCCGGCCAGCGCATGGCCGTTCTCGAATGGCCCTATGTCGAAGGCTTGCGCATCGACGAGGCGATGAACCCGCTCGCGCTGCTCACGGTTGGCCTGTACGGGGACGTGCTGCCCAACCAGAACGGCGCGCCGGTGCGCGTGGTGGTGCCGTGGAAGTACGGCTTCAAGAGCGCCAAGTCGATCGTCCGCATCCGCTTCACCGAGCAGGAGCCGCGGACGGCGTGGAACAAGGCCATCGCCAACGAGTACGGGTTCTACTCGAACGTTAATCCGCAGGTCGACCATCCGCGCTGGAGCCAGGCGCGCGAGCGCCGCATCGGTGAGTTCGGCAAGCGCCCGACGCTCATGTTCAACGGCTACGGCGAGCAGGTCGCGAGCCTGTACGCCGGCATGGACCTGAAGAAGTTCTTTTGATCCCGACCTGGCGGCCCGATGCCCGGCAGGCGCGGTGGCTCAAGGCCACCGTGTTTCTGCTCGGCCTCATGCCGTTCGCCCGTCTCGCATGGCTTGCCGCGCACCATGGCCTCGGCGCCAATCCGATCGAGCACATCACCCGCGCCACCGGGTGGTGGACGCTCGCGTTTCTCATGATCACGTTGTCCGTCACGCCCGCGCGCAAGCTGCTGTCGCAGCCCTGGCTGCTGCGGCTGCGCCGGATGCTGGGCCTGTTCGCGTTCTTCTACGTGAGCCTGCACTTCACCACCTACCTCTGGCTCGATCAGTTCTTCGACGTTGCCGAGATCGTCAAGGACGTGATCAAGCGGCCCTTCATCACGGTGGGATTCGCCGCTTTCATGCTGCTCATCCCGTTGGCCGCGACCTCGACCAATGCGATGGTGAGGCGTCTCGGCGCGAAGCGCTGGCAATGGCTGCACCGCGCGGTCTACGCGATCGGCATCCTCGGCGTGACCCACTTCTGGTGGCTGGTGAAGAAGGACATCACCGAGCCGATGATCTTCGCGGCGATCCTGTTCGCGCTGCTCGGCACCCGGTTGGTCTTCCGCGGTCGCGCGGGGAAACCGGCTGCGCGCGGGCCGGGCGTGCCGAAACAGCCTGAGAGTCAGTCGGCGATGCGGACCCAGGTCTCTGCGAACGCCAGGTGCGCGGTCGAACTGTCCTTCTTGCCCGCGAATTCGCGCGCAAACGGGCGCCCCGCCAGCGGCCTGCCGTTGATGCTGCCATCGACGTCGTGCACGTCGAC
>JAYTTO010000129.1:0-1836 GCA_043744975.1 Betaproteobacteria bacterium
GTGGTCGCGGTCAACTACAACTCGCCCACCATCTTCGAGATGTCGCAGGTCGTGCTGGCCGATTGCAAGAAGCGCAACTGGACCTGCGAGGTGTTCGACGGCAAGGGCGATCAGGTCGCCACCAACAACGCCGCGATCAACTTCATCAGCCGCAAGTTCCAGGCGATCATCAACATCGCCTCCGACAACAACCAGATGAGCGCCGTCATCAAGGCCGCCAACGACGCCAAGGTGCCGTTCGTGTCGGCGTTCTCGGGCGACGTCCCCGGCATCACGGCCGACATCGGCGCCTCCGGCGCGGTCGACGGCGTGCTGGTCGCCAACGAAATGAAGAGCGCCATCAACTACAAGGGTCATGTGGTGCTGTTCAACTGGAACGTGCTGCCGACCCTGCGCGACCGCACCCAGGGCGTGAAGGCCGCGATGCTCGACGCCAAGGGCATCAAGGTGACCGAGATCGAGGTCAAGGTGCCGGGGCAGGTCGAAGACACCCTGAACCGCATGACCGCGCTGCTGCAGGCCAACAAGGACATCAATGGCGTCATCGTCGGCTGGGACGAGCTCGCGGCCGGCGCCGTGCGCGCGATCGAGCAGGCCGGCATGGCCGACAAGATCCGCGTCATGGGCATGGACGGCATCCAGCCGGTCTACGACCTGATGCGCAAGGGCAACTCGCCCTATGTCATGTCGGTTGCCTACTCGAAGAAGTCGATCGCCGAGAAGACCACCGAGGTCGTGGCCGACGCGATCGACGGCAAGAAGATCCCGTTCCGCGCCTTGTGGACCCGCACCTGCCTCGTCACCAAGGACATCCTGCCGGCTGCCGGCCAGGATCCCGACTTCAGAAAGTGCACGCCGTTCTCCGGCGAAGTCATCGCCAAGTAAGCGGTCCGCGGCCGCGGCGGTTCCGCCGCGGCCGTCCCCGTCTCCGGTTGCAGTCATGACACTCGCGGCACCCGACAGCCCGGCCGCCGATCGTGCCGGCGCGCCCGTGCCGCTGCTGTCGGTGCGCGGCATCGTCAAGGATTTCCCGGGGCAGCGCGCGCTCGATGCCGTCAGCCTCGACCTGCATCGCGGCGAGATTCATGCCTTGTTGGGCGAGAACGGCGCCGGCAAGTCCACCCTCATCAAGATCGTCACCGGCGTCTATCAATGCGATGCCGGCGAGATTCGCGTCGATGGCCGGCCGGTGGCCTTTGGCGACCCGCACGAGGCCCAGGCGGCAGGCATCGCGGTCGTGCACCAGCACGGCAATCTCGTGCCCGCGCTTTCCGTCCAGGAAAACCTCCTGCTCGGCGCAGCGCTGCCGCGCCGGCTCGGCGTGCTGATCGACTGGCCCGCGGTCCGGCGCCGCACCGGGCAACTGCTCGAACGCGTGGGCCTGCGTGACATCGATCCGGCCAGCCTGGTGTCGTCGCTGCGGCCGGACGAAGTGGCGATGGTATCCATCGCGAAAGCGATCGCCGCCGACGCCCGCGTCATCATCCTCGACGAACCCACCACCGCGCTGCTGCCGCATGAAGTCGACGTGCTGTTCGGTCACATGCGCCGCCTCGCCGCCGAAGGCCATGGCTTCATCTATGTGAGCCATCGGCTGGCGGAGGTGTTCGCCATCGCCGACCGGGCGAGCGTGCTGCGCGACGGCCGGCTGGTTTGGTCGTGTGCCGACCGGGCGGGCCTGAACCAGACCGAGGTCGTCGCGGCCATCGTCGGCGCCGAAGCCGCGCCCGATGCGCGCGCAGACCATCCGTCCTTTGCCCTGGGCGAGACCGTGCTCGAATTGCGAGCGCTGGTCGCGACCGGCGTCGATGCCGTGTCGCTCGAGCTGCGGCGCGG
>JAYTTO010000130.1:0-4685 GCA_043744975.1 Betaproteobacteria bacterium
GCCTTGCGCAGCGCGGCGCGGCGGTCGTCCTTCACCGGCGCTGCCACCGGCGTGATGATGATGCGGCTGCCCTCCAGGCTGAACTGCACCTCGCTGCCCGGGGCCACCCCGGCAGCGGTACGGATGTGCTTGGGAATCGTGACCTGGCCCTTTTCGGTGACGAGCATGGCGCCCACTCCTGTACGGTAGGAATCGAGAGTAGGAATTCTGCCTGCCGGCGCTTGCCGGCGCAACTGCGAGTCTTCTCCAACGAAGTGTGAGCCTGGAGCAGGTTTGAGGGTGCGCGACAATGCCACCCAATCCCAACCAGGAGTCGACCATGTCCGACATTCATACCGGCGGCTGCGCCTGCGGTGCCGTCCGGTACCGCGTGACCGGCAAGCCCACGCTCGGCACGGTGTGCCACTGCAACTTCTGCCAACGGCGGCTCGCGAGTGCGTTCGCGGTGCTGGCCAGTTTTCCGGAGCAGGCGGTCGAGATCGTCCAGGGACAACTCTCCGGGTACGAGCACCGTTCCGACGTGAGCGGCCGCTGGTTGCGGATGAGCTTCTGCCCGAACTGCGGGACCACCATCGCGCACACGGCAGAGATCCGTCCCGGCATTCGAACCATCGCGGCCGGCACCTTCGACGATCCCGGATGGTTCACGATCGATCGTCACATCTGGGCCAGGTCGAAACGCCCCTGGGTCAGCATCCCGGCGGGCGTCGCGGTATACGAGCAGGGCTATGTAGCGAGCCCGCCACCGGAACCCGAGCACTCCGGCACACCCTGACCAAAGTTCGAGGGGTGTTCCACGGCCTTGCGGAGCGTCAGGTTGCCGCAGTCACCACCTGAAGCCCGAGGTGCGTCGCGAATGCATCGAAGTCGCGGTCCGAGTGCAGGAGCATGAAGTCGCTTTCGATGCAGCGCGTGGCAATGATCGTGTCGATTGTCTTTCGAACGGTAAAACCGAGACCACGAAGCTTCCTGAAATTCTTCGCAGCCTGTACGGCGATGTCCTTGCCCACCAGTTCGACTTGGGCAAACGCGTCGAGCGCCTTGCGCACCTGATTGAACTCGCGCTCGTCCCGCACGCCATGTAGCACCTCCGTCACAATCAGGTCGCCGACCGCGATCCGGGTCTTGCCAAGCAACGTATCCAGTGTTGCGACTTCGGGCGTCTGCACGCCGCGGAAGAAATCGATCCAGACGCTGGAGTCTACGAGTATCACTTGTCTGTTCTCATCGCCTCCAGGTCACCTTCCCACGCAATCTTGCCTTTGAGCTGCCTGGCCTGCTCCTGCTTGCCCAGTTGCACCAAGGTGCGAAGGCCGAGTTCCACCGCTTCCCTCTTGGTCTTCACCCCGGTGGTCCGAAGGGCGTCCTTCATGAGCTTGTCGTCGATCACAATATTCGTTCGCATGGTGTGTAGTGCCATCTAATTGACTACACATTGTACGCTGGACATCGACGGGCGGCAGTCGGGACTTGGGGCTCCGCGGGTATACTCCGGCAGACAAGTGCGCCATTCCCGCAGCGCCCGAAAGCCGCCATGGACGACCTGAAAAAAGCCGCGCTCGACTACCACCGTCTGCCGCGGCCGGGCAAGATTTCTATCCTGCCGACCAAGGCGCTCATCACTCAGCGCGATCTGGCGCTGGCCTACTCCCCCGGGGTCGCCTTTGCCTGCAACGAGATCGTTGCCGATCCGTCCACGGCCCGGCTCTACACCTCGCGCGGCAACCTGATCGGCGTCGTCACCAACGGCACCGCGGTGCTGGGCCTCGGCCCCATCGGCCCGCTCGCCGCCAAGCCGGTGATGGAAGGCAAGGCCGTGCTGTTCAAGAAGTTCGCCGGCATCGACTGCTTCGACATCGAATTGGACGAGCGCGACCCGGACAAGCTGGTCGACATCATCGCCGCGCTCGAACCCACCTTCGGCGGCATCAACCTGGAAGACATCAAGGCGCCGGAGTGCTTCTACATCGAGCGCAAGCTGCGCGCGCGGATGAAGATCCCGGTGTTCCACGACGATCAGCATGGCACCGCGATCATCGTCGGCGCCGCAGTCATGAACGGCCTCAAGGTGGTCGACAAGAAGCTCTCCGAGGTCAAGCTCGTGGTGTCGGGCGCCGGCGCTGCCGCGCTCGCCTGTCTCGACCTGCTGGTGCAGCTCGGCATCCGCATGGAAAACATCGTCGTCACCGACATCAAGGGCGTGGTCTACGTCGGCCGCACCGAGGAGATGGACGACAACAAGATCCGCTACGCCCGCGAGACCAAGGCGCGCACGCTGGCGGAGGTGATGCCGGATGCCGATGTGTTTCTCGGGCTGTCGGCGGGCGGCGTGCTGAAGGCCGAGATGGTCAAGGGCATGGCGCCGCGCCCGCTGATCCTGGCGCTGGCCAACCCGAACCCCGAGATCCTGCCCGATGTGGCCAAGGCCGTGCGCCCGGACGCCATCATCGCCACCGGCCGCTCGGACTACCCGAACCAGGTCAACAACGTCCTCTGCTTTCCGTTCATCTTCCGCGGCGCGCTCGACGTCGGCGCCACCACCATCACCGAGACGATGAAGCTGGCCGCGGTGCACGCGATCGCCGAGCTGGCGATGGCCGAGCAGTCGGAGGTGGTCGCCAGCGCCTACGGCCGGGAAGACCTGCGCTTCGGCCCGGAGTACCTGATCCCGAAGCCGTTCGACCCGCGGCTGATCGTGCAGATCGCACCGGCCGTCGCCAAGGCGGCGATGGACAGCGGTGTCGCGACGCGGCCGATCGACGACCTCGACGCCTATCGCGACCAGCTCACCAGTTTCGTCTACCAGTCCGGCCTGATCATGCGGCCGGTGTTCATCTCGGCCAAGCGCAACCCCAAGCGGGTGGTGTTCGCCGAGGGCGAGGACGAACGCGTGCTGCGGGCGGTGCAGGTCGTCGTCGACGAAGGCCTGGCGCGGCCGATCCTGGTGGCGCGCCCCGAGGTGATCGGCCCGCGCATCGAGCGCTTCGGCCTGCGCATCGTGCCGGGCAAGGATTTCGAGCTGGTCAATCCCAATTCCGACCCGCGCTTTCGCGACTACTGGAAGACCTACTACGAGCTGATGCAGCGCAAGGGCATCTCGGTCGAGCTCGCCAAGCGCGAGGTCAACCGCCGCACCACCCTGATCGGCGCGCTGATGGTGCGCTTGGGCGATGCCGACGCGATGATCTGCGGCACCTACGCCGAGCATCACCATCACATGGAATACATCTCCACCGTCATCGGGTTGCGCAAGGGCGTGCACCGGTTCGCGGCGATGAACATGCTGATGCTGCCCAACCGCACGCTGTTCATCTGCGACACTTACATCAACCACGATCCCACCGCCGAGGAAATCGCCGAGATGACGGTGCTCGCCGCGGAAGAGGTGCGGCGCTTCGGCCTGCGGCCCAAGGTCGCGCTGCTGTCGCATTCGAATTTTGGCAGCGTCAAGTCGGCGTCGGCCGCCAAGATGAGCCTGGCGCGCGAACTGATCGAGAAGCTCGCGCCCAAGCTTGAGGTCGAGGGCGAGATGCACGGCGACGCCGCGCTATCCGAAGAAGTGCGCCTGCGCATGTTTCCGAACTCCCGGCTCAAGGGCGAAGCCAACCTGCTCATCATGCCGACGCTCGACGCCGCCATCATCTCGTTCATCCTGCTGAAGATGACGAGCGGCGAGGGCATCACCGTCGGCCCGATCCTGCTTGGCGCGGCGAAGACGGTGCATGTGGTGACGCCCACGGCCACCGTGCGCCGGCTGGTGAACCTGACGGCGCTGGCGTCGGTCGATGCCGCCTCTGTGCGGCCAACTCACGCGACGAAATGACGCCTCGCGTCGCACTGGTCACGGGCGGCTTCTTCCACGATCGCAAGTCGATCGGCTGGTAGCGCGCGGACGCGGTCGTCCGGCATCGAACAGCATTCCCCGCAACCTGTGGCGCCACCACCTTGAGTTCCTCGATCCGCTCCATCCTCGTCGCCAACCGTTCCGAGATCGCCATCCGCGTCATGCGCGCCGCCGCGGAACTGGGCATCCGCACCGTCGCCATCTACTCGCAGGAAGACCGCTTCGCGCTGCACCGCTTCAAGGCCGACGAGAGCTATCTCGTGGGCGAGGGGCGCAAGCCGCTGGCGGCCTACCTCGACATCGCCGACGTGCTGCGTATCGCCAAGCTGGCGAAGGTCGACGCGATCCATCCCGGCTACGGTTTCCTGTCCGAGAACCCGGACTTCGCGCGCGCCTGCGGTGCAGCCGGCATCACCTTCATCGGGCCCACACCGGAGGTGATGACCACGCTCGGCAACAAGGTCGCGGCCCGCCATGCGGCGGTGGCCGCGGGCGTGCCGGTGATGCCGGCGACAGCGCCGCTCCCACGCGAGGCAGTTGAATGCCGGCGCATGGCCGCGGCGATCGGCTACCCGCTCATGCTCAAGGCCTCCTGGGGCGGAGGCGGGCGCGGCATGCGCGTGATCGAGACCGAGGCCGACCTCGACGCCCAGCTCGATACCGCGCGCCGCGAAGCCGGGGCGGCCTTCGGCAACGACGAGGTCTACCTGGAGCAGTTGGTGCGGCGCGCGCGCCACGTCGAAGTCCAGTTGCTCGGCGACAAGCACGGCAATCTGGTGCATCTGTTCGAGCGCGACTGCTCGGTGCAGCGGCGCAACCAGAAGGTGGTCGAACGTGCGCC
>JAYTTO010000131.1:0-3606 GCA_043744975.1 Betaproteobacteria bacterium
ATCAACCAGGGCGTCGACCGGCTGTGCATGGTCTGCGAGATGGAGATCGATCCGCGCGGCGAGATCACCCGCTACGAGTTCTACCCGGCGGTGATGCACTCGCACGCGCGCCTGACCTACAACGAGGTCTGGGACGCACTGTCCGACGCCGACAGCGACGCCGCGCAGCGCCTGGCGCCGGTGCTGCCGCAGCTCGAAGCGCTCAACCAGCTCTTCAACGTGTTGCTGAAGGCGCGCGCCAAGCGCGGCGCGATCGATTTCGAGACCGTCGAGACGCGCATGATCTTCGACGACCGCGGCAAGATCGAACGCATCGAGCGCACCTCGCGCAACGATGCGCACCGCATCATCGAGGAATGCATGCTGGCCGCGAACGTCTGCGCCTCGGCGCTCCTGCAGGGCCACAGCCAGCCCGCGCTGTATCGCGTGCACGAAGGCCCGACGCCCGAGAAGCTGGAGCGGCTGCAGGAGTTCCTGCGCGAGTTCGGCCTGCAGCTCGAAGGCGGCGACGAACCGCACGCCAGTGACTACGCCAAACTGCTCGCCGGCATCAAGACCCGTCCCGACGCCGAACTGCTGCAGACGGTGATGTTGCGCTCGCTGCAGCAGGCGCAATACCGGCCGGAGGCGCTCGGCCACTTCGGCCTGGCGTACGAGTCGTATACCCACTTCACCTCGCCGATCCGGCGCTATCCCGATCTCGTGATCCACCGCGCCATCCGCGCCGTGCTCGCCGGCGACAAGAAGTCGATGGGCGACCTGGCCGAGATCGGCAAGCACTGCTCGATGACCGAGCGGCGCGCCGACGACGCCACCCGCGAGGTCGAAGCCTGGCTCAAGTGCTTCTACATGCAGGACCGCGTGAACGAGGTCTTCGACGGCACCATCAGCGGCGTCACCGGGTTCGGGGTGTTCGTGGCCCTCGATTCGGTCTACGTCGAAGGTCTGGTGCACATTTCCGAGCTCGGCACCGACTACTTTCACTTCGACGCCGCCAAGCACCACCTGCTGGGCGAGCGCACCGGCCAGCGCTACCGGCTCGGCGACCGCCTGTCGGTGAAGCTGGTGCGGGTCGACATGGAGTCCTCGCGCCTCGACTTTGTCCCGGCAGATCAGCCGGAGAAATCGGCCAGGACGGCGAAACCGGCGCGCGAGCCGAAGCAATACCGGTCCCGATGAGCGAAGGCCGGCTGGTCTACGGCTTCCACGCCGTGATGGCGCGCCTGCGCCAGCGTGCCGACTCGGTGCGCGAGGTCTACCTCGACAGCGGCCGCGAGGATGCCCGGGCGCGGAGCCTGCTGGCGCTCGCCCGCGAGCATGGCGTCAAGGTGCAGCAGCTCCCCGGCGACCGGATCGACGGCATGCTGCCCGGCGTTCGGCACCAGGGCGCGGCCTGCGTGGTGAACGCAGACGAGCGCGCGCCCGATCTTGACGACATTCTCGACAACCTGGCCGAACCGCCGCTGCTGCTGCTGCTGGACGGCGTGCAGGACCCCCACAACCTCGGCGCCTGCCTGCGGTCGGCGGCCGCGATGGGCGTGCATGCGGTCGTGGCACCCAAGGACCGTGCAGTCGGCATTACCCCGGTGGTCGAGAAGGTGGCCAGCGGCGCGGTCGAGACCGTCCCCTACCTCATGATCACCAATCTCGCCCGGACGCTGACCGGGCTGCGCGACCGCGACATCTTCTTGGTCGGACTGGCAGGCGAAGGCGACATGCTGCTCGACGAGGTCTCCCTGGGTGGCCCGCTGGCCCTGGTGCTGGGCGCCGAAGGCACCGGCCTGCGGCGGCTGACGCGCGACCGCTGTGACGTCCTGGCCAGCATTCCCATCGGCGGCGGGGTCGAGAGCCTGAACGTGTCTGTGGCCACCGGCATCTGCCTCTACGAGGCGCGCCGGCAACGGCGCGCGGCTGCTGCTCGAAAGCCTTGATCGCGCAGGGCTTTCCCGTATAATCCGCGGTCCTTTCGGGTGCCTGTGCGGTTTGCGGCCCTGATCGGCCTTTGCAGTGCCGTGACTTTCCGCCGTGTTGTTCAATCGTGTTGTTCAATCGGCGTCAACCTTGCTCCACCGAACACGCATGTCGGGGGGCTCTACCCATGAGGAGTGTGCATGCGTCATTACGAAATCGTATTCATCGTCCATCCCGATCAGAGCGAGCAGGTGCCCGCGATGATCGAGCGCTACCGCACGATGGTCACCGGCCGCGTCGGCAAGATCCACCGTCTGGAAGACTGGGGCCGGCGCCAACTGACCTTCCCGATCCAGAAGATCCACAAGGCGCACTATGTGCTGATGAACATCGAGTGCGACCAGGAGACGCTCGACGAACTCGAGCACATCTTCAAGTTCAACGACGCGATCCTGCGCCATCTCACCATCGTCAAGCGCGACGCCGAAACGGCGCCGTCGCCCATGATGAAGGAAGAGAAGTCGCGCTCGCTCACCAGCCCGCAACCGGCAGCGTCGGCGGCGGCACCGGCTGAAGGCGACGCGACTGCGACGGCAGCGGCAGAGGTACCGGCAGCGGCAGCGCCCGAAACGGCGCCGGCGGCCTGACGGACCCGGCAGGCAGCGGCGGCTTGCAGCGCAACCGGATCGAACTCTCCGGTGTGCTCGAAGACGTCGAGGCCCTGCGGGTCTCCCCGGCAGGCATTCCTTCCGCGCGGTTCGCGGTACGGCACGAGTCGATCCAGGACGAGGCCGGCATCGAGCGCACCGTGCAGATCGTGATGCGGGCGGTGGCCGTGGGGCCCCTGGCGGAACGGGTAACCCGGCTGCCGGCAGGAACGCCGGTGACCGTGAACGGATTCTTGGCGCGGGCCGGTCGCAACAGCGAATATCCGGTGCTGCACATTCAGACACTCCAGGTCGACGCGACCTGACGTTGGATAGAGAAAGAGGACAGGCAAAATGGCATTCGGCAGAGGAAAACCGAAGGGCAAGGATCGCAAGCGCGACGACAAGGGCAATCGCCCGCTGTTCAAGCGGCGCAAGTTCTGCCGCTTCACGGCGGAGAAGATCAAGGAAGTCGACTACAAGGACATCGAGATCCTGAAGGACTTCATCAACGAGAACGGCAAGATCATTCCGGCGCGCATCACCGGCACCAAGGCGCACTATCAGCGGCAGTTGTCGACCGCGATCAAGCGCGCCCGGTTCCTGGCGCTGCTGCCGTACACCGACCTGCACTGACGAGGACCGACGCCATGCAGATCATTCTTCTCGAGAAACTCATCAACCTCGGCCAGCTCGGCGACGTCGTCAAGGTGAAGGATGGCTATGCCCGCAATTTCCTGATCCCGCGCGGCAAGGCCAAGCGTGCCACGCCGTCCAACCTGGCCGAGTTCGAAGGCCGCCGCGCCGTGCTGGAGAAGGCGCAAGCCGACGTCCATGCCGCCGCGATCGCCCGTGCCAGCACGGTCGACGGCCTGGCGCTCACGATCACGCAGAAGGCCGGCGCCGACGGCCGCCTGTTCGGATCGGTCACCAACCACGACATCGCCGACGCGCTGGTGGCGCTGGGCCATGAAGTGGAAAAGGGCGCCCTGCGTATGCCGGAAGGCCCGCTGAAGCAGCTGGGCGAATACTCGATCGTCGTCGATTT
>JAYTTO010000132.1:0-2060 GCA_043744975.1 Betaproteobacteria bacterium
GAATGTCGCTCCCACAACCCGCTGTTGTACAGAAAATGGGATTGCGCCGTGCTCGCCGCTTGTCTCGTTGAACGGCACGGCTCGACCGGCGCAAACGCCCGGTGGCCGGAGCGGCGTGTCGCCACTCCGGCCACCGGGCCGTCAGTCCAGTTCGGGTCCTACGGTGCGCGGCCCCGCAGGTTCACCGTCCTCGGGTTGTTGCTGGCGTCGCTGACGATCGTCAGCGTTCCCGTGATCGGGTTGCCGGCGACCGTCGGCTTGAAGACGACGGTGATCTGGCAGGTACCGCCGGCCGCCACGGGGCTGGCGCAGGTGCCGAGCGTCGCCGTGAAGGCCGCGCTCCCACCCAGCGTCAACGCCGAGATGTTCAGCGGGGCGGTGCCGGAGTTGGTCACCGTGAGCAGCGTGTTCGTGGTGGAACCAATGGGATGCCGGCCGACGCTCAGGGTGGCCGGTAGCGCTCCAATGGTGGGTGTGATCCCCGCCAAACCGGTCAGGGTGGCGACGGTCGTACCCAACGAGCTGACCACGGTGATCGCCGCCGTCTTGAGCCCCGGTCCGGAGGCCACGGTCGGTGCGAAGACGACACTGATCGTACAGAACGCCGTGTTTGGTCCACGGGTCCGGATGCATCCGCCACTCAGCTGCGTGGCGGTGAACTGGTTGGCGTTCGGGCCGGTGACGGTGACGCTGCTCACCGTCGCATTGGCGGCCGACGTGTTGCTCAGAACGAGGGTCTGGGCCGCCGAGGTGGTACCCAGGTTCTGCGTCGCGAACGACAGCGAGCCCGGCGTGAACGCAATGCCGGGCGGAAGCCCGGTCCCGGTCACGGTGACGGTCTTGACCGGCGTCACCGGGTCGTTCGTGGCGATGTTCACCGTCGCCGTCTTCGCTCCGGCCGAGGTCGGACGGAAGGTGACGCTGACCGTGCACGTGGCGCTCGAGGCGACCGGTGCGGCGCAGCCGCTGGTCGCGAGGAACGACGCTGCGTCGGTACCGGTGACCGTGACACCACTGACGATCAGGGCGGCGACACCGGTGTTGGTCACCGTGAGCACCTGGGCCGCCGACGTCGTCCCCGCCGGCTGGTTGCCGAAGGTGAGCGTCGTCGGCACCACCGTCGCCGACGGGGCGATGGTGACCAAGTTGCGGGGAACGGCACAGGTGCCGCGGACCACACCAGGCGTGGCACAGAAGCTGAGCTGCTCCATGTTCCACAAGGTGTCGACGCCGTCGGTGCCCACGTTGTCGGTCACGACCACGCTCCCGTTGACCTGCGAAGCGAACGTGTAGTTCGCCGTCGGGCCGGAGAACACGGCGGTGTCGACATCGGTCGGCAGGACGCCGGTCGTGCCGATCTCCCGCACGCCGACCAGGTTGCCCGGATCGACGAGCCCGGCGAACACGGCCTGCTGCAACGTCATGCCAGCCGTGCCGGCGCCGAAGTTGCCGCCGGTCGCGGCGTGCTCCATCAGGTCGGTACGCCCGATCTCCGTCGCCGGGTCGGCCGGGTTCGACCTGACCGAGATGGCGATGGTCAACGAGCGGTCCCCGTCGAGGATGTCGTTGCCACCCCGGCCTTCCAGGGTATCGCTACCGCCACCACCGATCAGGATGTTGCCGTCACCCCACACGAGACCCGACAACGGGCACCGGCCCGCAGCCGACGCCGCCGCGATCGGACCCGACGGCACGGTCAACATCGCCGGCGTCACCAGGGCGTTGAGGCCCGAGATGCGGGCGACACCAGCGGCGTCGAGAGCATCACAGCCACTGAACCCGGCGCCACCGAGCGCCGTCGGCACGGCGTCGTCCCCACGGATGACGTCGTTGAGACCGGCGCCCGAGTTGGCCTCGGTCTCCTGCCAGCGGTCACGGTTGACCACCAGCTGGATCGGCACGCCGATGAGCACCTGGTTGATCTTCATGTCGTCATCGGCCGGGATCGTGTTGTACTGGTGGAACGCCCAGTCGAACCCACCGGCACCGGCGTTACGATCAACGGCCGCGTTCTGGGCCATCACATCGTCGCCGCCTTCGGCGTCGTAGTCGTTCTCACC
>JAYTTO010000133.1:0-14493 GCA_043744975.1 Betaproteobacteria bacterium
GCGTCGGAAACGGGAATCGACGGCGCGCGATAGACACAAGCGCCCAGCGTGCCGCAGAGGAGCAGCACGAACGCGCGTCTGGCGGTCACGGCCCTGCCGCGAAGCCACGGTCCCGACCCGGTCATCATCGCTGCCTCTGGCCCAAAGCCGTAGAGTCCCTTGTTGCGCGCGCCGCTCCAGTAGCGGAATCGCCCTGCCACGATCAGGGGTCGATGGCGCCGACTCTCGCTATCAGTTCGGCACAAATGCCACGAATGCCACGAATGCCACGGGTGCCACGGGTGGTCCGCTCGTAGCGGCGGAACCGCTGCAAATCCGACGGCAGTTGCTAAACGGCGTCCCTGGCCGCGGCGAAGGACGGGAAAGTCCCATCGACGATGGTCAGTGACGGTTTCATATTTGATTGGGTACGGTACACAACAATATTATCCGTATCAATAGACTTCGAGAGGCTCTTCCAATACTGCTTGAGGTATTTTTCAGCGCTGGTCCCGATCAGCCGGAGGCTGTAGCCACCCCCGGTCCGACCCGTCAGCCAGACCGGGGTCGCGGCCAGCCGGCTTTCCATGAGTGCCTGCCCTGCAGCTGGTCCCGATGAGTCGTTAGCGGCAGCCGACGCGGTTTCCTGCGGACTGATGTCTGCGGCGATCCGAAGGCGCGGCCCGGACCCGGGAGTCGCCTCTGCTGTTGGCGGCGTCGGTTCCGGACCGGCGGTCGTGGCAGGCGCGGCGATGGCGGGTACGGCTCCCGGCGGTGCGGCGGCCGAGGTCGCCGGGCCGGGCACGCTGGCGGGATTCGGGGCCGCGCGGGCCGCTGCGGGGTCGGTACCGAAGGGTGCGGCGTTGGCCGACCAGCGCCACCATGCGACGCCGCCGATCAGGATGGCGACGGCGGCGATTCCGGCCAGCCAGGGCAACCAGCCGCGCCAGCGCCGCTGCGGTTGCCCGCGGCTGAACTCGCTGTCGTCCACCGCCCGCCTGACATGGGCAAGGGTGACCGTGTGGGTGTTGCCGGCGTAGGCGGCGAGCAGTGCCTTGTCGGCGATGATGTTCACCCGCCGGGTGAGGCCACCGCTGGCCCTGGCGACGAACGCGATGACCCGGCGCGAAAACAGGTCCGGACCCCGGTATCCGGCGGCGGTTAGGCGGAACCGGAGATACTCCCTGATCTCGTCCCCGGACAATGGCGACAGGTAGAAACTGTGGGTGATACGCTCCCGCAACTGCCGTATGTGGTTCTGGCGCAGGTTCTCGTCGAGTTCCGGTTGCCCGAACAGGACGATCTGCAGCAGCTTGTGCTGGTCGGTCTCGAGATTCGACAGCAAGCGGATCTCCTCGAGCGTCGCGATCGGCATGCCCTGGGACTCCTCGACGAACACGACGACCTGGCGGCGTTGCGCATGGCGTTCGACGAGATAGGCCTGCAATGCATGCATCACCTCCAGTCGGGATGCCGCGCGCCCCACCGGCAACTGCAGCTCGAACGCAATGGCGTGCAGGATCTGCTCCGGCGCCACGTTCGGGTTCGCCAGATAGACGATGTCCACGGTCGGCGTCAGGCGTTGTTGGAGGACCCGGCACAGCATCGTCTTGCCGCTGCCGACCTCGCCGGTCACCTTGACGATGCCCTCGCCCGAGGTGATTGCATAGGTCAGCGCCTCCAGCACCGCACCCCGGTTGGCGCCCTCGAAGAAGAACTCGGTGTCGGGCGTGATGCGGAACGGCGGCCGCTTCAATCCGTAGAAGGCGTAGTACATGGCGCGGGGTCGGCCTGCGGCAGTGGGTGTCGGGTGGCGGTCAGGGGACGAACCGCGGGCGCCCGCCAGCGGGCAATCCGGTCTGGTGGGCCTGGATCCGGCTGTAGAGGGTGGTCCGGTGCATTCCCAGCACCCGCGCCGCCTGGCTGAGGTTGCCGTGTGACAGATCGAGCGCCGCGTCGATGAAGCACCGTTCCCACTGCCGCAGTTCGGCGTCGAGATCCAGCGTCCGCCGTTGTTCGAGGATGCGCCTGGCGTTTTCCATCGTCGCCTCGAAGGCTGCACCCGATGCGCCGGCGGCTGGATCCGGCGCGTGGTCGGCGTCGAGTTCCGCAGCGAGCAGCGCGCGGTCTATGCTGGCGCCCGGGTGCTTGGTCACGAGCCGGATGACGATGTTGCGGAGTTCGCGGACATTGCCGGGGAACGCATACTCCATCCAGAGCGCCAGCGCCCCGGCATCGAGCCGTACCGGTGCGACCCCGGCCTGGCCGGCATACCAGGCGCAGAAGTGTTCCAGCAGCCGATTGCGGTCGTCGCCGAGTTCGCGCAGCGGCGGCACGGCAATCGCGAACACCGACAGGCGATGGAACAGGTCGACGCGAAAGCGGCCGTTGCGGATTTCGTGTCGCAGGTCGCGATTGGTCGCCGCGATTACCCGGGCATTGCTGGTGCGGCTCTGGGTTTCACCGACGCGCTGGAACTCGCCGTTCTCGAGCACCCTCAGCAGCTTCGACTGCAGCTCGAGCGGCAACTCGCCGATCTCGTCCAGGAAGAGGGTGCCGTTGCGCGCGTCCTCGAAGTAGCCGGAGCGGGCGGTCGTGGCGCCCGTGAACGCCCCCTTGGCGTAGCCGAACAGGGTCGGCTCCACCAGCCCCGGGGCAATTGCCGCGCAATTGACCGCGAGGTACGGACGGCGTGCCCGCGGGCTGCCGTGGTGCAGCGCCTGGGCCACCAGTTCCTTGCCGCTGCCCGACTCGCCTTCGATCAGGACCGGGAACGGCGCGGCGGCGTACTGTGCGATCTGCTGCCTCACCTTGGCGATGGCGAAACTCGACCCGATGATCCCCGCCGACGATTCGTCGGCGTGGCGCTCGGCATCGCCGAATTCGCGGGCACGCAGGAGCAGTGCCTTGAGCGTTTCGGGTTCGCAGGGCTTGGCGACGAATTCGAACGCGCCGAGCGCGCGCGCATGCCGCCCGTTGGCGTCCTCGTTCTGGCCCGACAGTACGATGATCTTGATCGTCGGTGCCGCGGCAACGAGCTCCGAGATCAGCCTGAATCCCTCGTCGGGCCGGTGCGGCAGGGGGGGCAGCCCGAGGTCGACCAGCGCCAGGCCGGGCACCCGGCCGAGCTGGGCGATCAGGCTGCGTGCCCGGAGGCGCGAGTCCGCCGCGAACACGTTGAAGTCGCGTCCGAGCACGAAATCGAGCGTGTCCGTGATGAGCGGATCGTCGTCTACGATCAGCAGATCGGGGCGATCGGGGTGGCTGTCGGGAGCCGGAGCGTCCACTTCGGGTAGCGTGTGTTTTCGATCGCGTGGATGAGCCAGACTCATTCTGCCAGATGGGGGCGGCCAAAGCAGGCGGCCGGCAACCCCGACGCTCAGGCGGCAAGCGCCGCGTCTTCGACCTCGGCGCCGATGCAGGCGAGGAATGCCGCCTCGAGAGTAAGCGCCGCATGCCGCTCGCGCAGTTGCGCCGGCGTGCCGACGAATCGCACCCGCCCCTGGTGCAGGATCGCGAGGCGATCGCACATCTCCTCGACGTCGGCCAGCGAATGCGAGGTGAAGAATACCGTGGCGCCTTGGCGATGGCGCTCGTGCAGCGCGGCCTTCAGCCGGGCCCGGGCGGCCGGATCGAGACCGCTGGTCGGTTCGTCGAGCACCAACAGCGGGCGTCCCGCCAGCAGGCAGGCAGCCAGGCCCAGCTTCTGGGTCATCCCCTTCGACAGACCGCGCGCGGGGCGCACCAGGGCGGCCGGGTCGAGATCGAGACGCGCGACCACGGCCGCGGCGGCGTCCGCCGACCACGGTTGCCCGTAGAGACGTCCCATCAGCCTCAGGAAGTCGGTGCCGGTGGCGTAGTACGGGGCATTGAAGCGCTCCGGCAGGAAGGCCAGCCGGCTTCTCGCCGCCGTCTGGCGGCTGTCGGTCCCGAAGATCCTGATCCGGCCCCGGTCGGACCGGTTGGCGTCCAGCAGGCAACGGATCAGGGTGGTCTTGCCGGCGCCGTTCATGCCGACCAGGCCGAAACATTCGCCGGCCAGCACCTCCAGGTCGATCGCGTCGAGCGCAGTCGCGCTGCCGAAGCACTTGGACACGCCTTCGCAGGCCAATGCGGGAGCGGACATGGTCAGGGAGGAACCGGGAAGGGGCCGGCAGTTCGGCGGCCGATCGGGACGAACCTAGCCGAATCGGCGCGGTCCGACAAGAGTCTACCGACCGGCGGCACCCCGGAACCGGGGGCCGCATCCGAAGGCAGCGCAACGTCGCCCGGGCCGCAATTTGGTGATTCGGCCCGCAAAGCAACTACAATCCCGTTCCGTCATTCCCGAGCAATCCGTGCCTTCCGACTCCATCGTCGCACTCGACCAGGTCGAATTCGGTTACGACTCGCGCCCCGTCCTGAGCGGAATCAGCATGCGCATCCCGCGCGGCAAGGTGGTTGCCGTGATGGGAGGTAGCGGCTGCGGCAAGACTACGGTATTGCGTCTGATCGGCGGCCAGTTGAAGGCGACCGCCGGGCAGGTGACGGTGAACGGACGCGACGTCGCGTCGCTCAACCATCGCGATCTGTACCTGATGCGCCGGCGCATGGGGATGATGTTCCAGTTCGGGGCCCTGTTCACCGACCTGTCGGTCTACGAGAACGTGGCCTTCCCCCTGCGCGAGCACACCCTGCTGCCGGAATCGCTGATCCGCGATCTGGTCCTGATGAAGCTGCACGCCGTCGGGCTGCGCGGTGCCGCCTCCCTGATGCCGGCCGCGCTCTCCGGCGGCATGGCGCGGCGGGTGGCGCTCGCCCGCGCCATCGCCATCGATCCGATGCTCATCCTGTACGACGAGCCGTTCACCGGCCTGGATCCGATCTCGCTGCGGATCATCGCCGACCTGATCCGCGAGCTCAACGACGCGTTGGGCGCCGCCTCGGTGCTCGTGACCCACGATGTCGAGGCGTCCTTCCGTATCGTCGACTACGTGTACATCATCGCGTCCGGACGCATCGTGGCCGCGGGCACGCCGGACGACATCCGCAACTCGTCCGATCCCCAGGTGCACCAGTTCGTGCATGGCGAACCGGATGGACCGGTCCGGTTCCACTACGAGGAAGGGTCCTATGCGGCCGCGCTCGGCCTGGAGCCCCCGGCATGATCACGGCCCTCGATTCCGGCCTGAGGCAGATCGGGTCGCGGGTCATCGGCGGGATCTGGAAGCTCGGTTGCGCCAGCCGTTTTTCCGGGACCCTGCTGCTGCGGTCCGGCGAGACCTGGCGCCGGCCCCGGCTGCTGCTCGACCAGATCCATTTCACCGGCGTCCTGTCGCTCATCATCATCATCGTCTCCGGCCTCTTTGTCGGCCTGGTGCTCGGCCTGCAGGGCTACGAGACGCTCAAGCGATATGGTTCGGCCGAAGCCCTTGGTACCCTGGTGGCGTTGTCGCTGGTGCGCGAACTCGGGCCGGTCGTGGCCGCGCTGCTGTTCGCGAGCCGCGCGGGATCGGCGATCACCGCCCGCGTCGGCATCATGAAATCGACCGAACAGCTGTCGGCGATGGAGATGATGGCGGTGGACCCGTTTGCGCGGGTGCTGGCGCCCGTGTTCTGGGGCGGTGCGATCTCGATGCCACTGCTGGCCGCGATCTTCAGCGCCTTCGGCGTGTTCGGCGGGTATCTGATCGGCGTGGTGCTGATCGGCGTCGACGCCGGCGCGTTCTGGTCGCAGATGCAGGCCAACGTGGATTTCCGCAGCGATGTGGTGAACGGTTTGATCAAGAGCGCCGTGTTTGGCGTTGCGGTGACGTTGATCGCGCTGTTCGAGGGCTACGATGCGCCGCCGACAGCGGCAGGTGTTTCCTATGCGGTTACCCGGACCGTGGTGACGTCGGCGCTGGCGATCCTGGCGCTCGATTTCGTGCTCACGGCGTTCATGTTCACGGGGGTCTGACAGATGAAGAGAACCGCCGCCGACCTCTGGGTCGGCATATTCGTCACGAGTGGTCTGGTGGCCTTGCTGGTACTGGCGCTGAAGGTCGGCAACGCGACCACGATCAGCGCGGGCGACAGCTATCACGTCACCGCCGAGTTCGAGAACATCGGCGGCTTGAAACCGCGGGCGCCGGTCAAGAGTGCCGGGGTCGTGGTCGGGCGGGTCGACACCATTGCCTTCGACAACAAGAAATTTGTGGCGCGGGTTACCCTCCGCCTCGATCGCCAGTACGAATTTCCGGTCGACACGACGGCCTCGATCCTCACCTCGGGCCTGCTCGGCGAGCAGTACGTCGGGCTCGACGGCGGCGGCGACGACAAGTTGCTGAAGGAAGGCGATCGCCTGACCATGACGCAATCGGCCATGGTCCTGGAGAAGATGATCGGCCGTTTCCTGTACGGCAAGGCCGCCGAGGGTCCGCAGACGGACAAGGCCGCGGCCGGCAAGTGAGGCCCGTCGAGCATGCAGGCGCTGTCCCCAATCTTTCGCGAAAGGTCATTCCAATGCCGAATCTGATGAGTCGCTTGCGCTCGGGCGCAATGCGGGCCCTGCTGCTGATCGCGGTGTCCGCGCCGCTGGCGGCCGTCGCGGAGGCCCCGCCCCCCGACGTGCTGGTGCGCACCACGACCGACGAGGTGATGCGCCTGCTCCGGGAGGACAAGGACCTGAAGGCCGGCAATCCGGCGCGCGTGGTCGGCCTGATCGAGGAGAAGATCGTTCCCCACTTCGATTTCACCCGCATGACCAAGCTCGCGGTCGGCCACAGTTGGCGCGATGCGACCATCGAGCAGCAGAAGGCGCTGGTGCACGAGTTCCAGACGTTGCTGGTGCGTTCCTACGCGACGGCCTATTCCACGTACCGGCAGATCAAGGTCGACGTGAAGCCCCTGAAACTGGCTGGCGGCGAGGACGAGGTGACGGTGAAGTCGCAGATCCTGCTGCCGGGCGGGGCCCCACCTGTGGGCGTCGACTACTTCATGGGCGCGTCGCCGACGGGATGGAAGGTCTACAACATCTCGGTCGATGGGGTCAGCCTGGTGACGACCTATCGCAACGACTTCGGTGCCCAGATCCAGCAGAGCGGCGTCGACGGCCTGATCCATCACCTCCAGGAGCGCAACGGCAAGCCTCTCGCGCAGTCCAAGAAATGATCCGGCGCGCTGGCGACCGCCTGCTGCTGGAGGGGGAAGTCAGTTTCGATACCGTCGAGGTGCTGCTGCCGGCAGGCACCGCACTGTTCGACTCGGGCGCGATCGTCGTCGACCTGGGCGGCGTGACGAACGCGGATTCGTCGGCGATCGCGCTGCTGCTAGCCTGGACGCGGACCTGCCGCTCGGCCGGGCGCGACCTGCGCTACGTCGCGCCGCCGGCGTCGCTGCTGGAACTGGCGCGACTCTATGGCGTGACCGAACTGCTCCACCTCGCCGCATGACGCCGGCACTTGAGGTGCGCGGCGTCGCCAAGCGGTTCGGCGCGCTGCTGGCGCTCGATCACGTCGATCTGGAGATCGCCCAGGGTGAATTCTTTGCCTTGCTCGGCCCGAACGGCGCCGGCAAGACCACCCTGATCAGCATCCTGGCGGGGCTATCCCGCGCCGACGCCGGCGCAGTCCGCGTCATGGGCCACGACGTCGTCGCCGACTACCGTGAGGCCCGCCGGGCGCTCGGCGTGGTGCCGCAGGAACTGGTGTTCGACCCCTTCTTCACGGTGCGCGAGACGCTGCGCATCCAGTCGGGATACTTCGGCCTGCGGCGCAACAATGCCTGGATCGACGAGATCATCGACAATCTCGACCTCGGGGCCAAGGCCGACAGCAACATGCGCTCGCTCTCCGGCGGGATGAAGCGCCGGGTGCTGGTCGCCCAGGCGCTGGTGCACCGTCCCCCGGTGATCATCCTCGACGAGCCGACGGCGGGGGTCGACGTCGAGTTGCGCCAGGGCCTCTGGAATTTCGTCCGCCGCCTGAACCAGGACGGCCACACCATCGTCCTCACCACGCACTACCTGGAAGAGGCCGAAACGCTCTGCAACCGGGTCGCGATGTTGAAGCAGGGCAGGGTGGTCGCACTCGACACCACGCGCAACTTGCTGGCGGGCGTCTCCGGGACCCACCTGCGCCTGCGCCTCTCGCCGGACCGGCTGCCCGATGCCCTTGCGCCGATGATGGTCCGGCGGGATGGCGCCGAGCGGGTCCTGGCGATCCAGCGGCATGCTCAGATCACCGAGGTCCTGCTCGCGCTGCGCGCCGCCGGCATCGAGGTGATCGAACTCCAGCTCCTGCAGCCTGATCTCGAGGAGGCCTTCGTGAGCATTGTCGGGCGGGCATGACCGGTTTCCGCACGCTGTTGTACAAGGAACTGCTGCGGTTCTGGAAGGTGTCGCTCCAGACCATCGCGGCGCCGATCCTGACCGCACTGCTCTACCTGGTGGTGTTCACACACGTGCTCCAGGACCGGGTTCAGATCTATCCGGGGGTGCAGTACGCGGCTTTTCTGATCCCCGGACTGGCGATGATGTCGTTGCTCCAGAACGCGTTCGCCAACTCGTCGTCGAGCCTGATCCAGTCCAAGATCACCGGCAATATCATCTTCATCCTGCTGCCGCCGCTGTCGCACGGCGAGTTCTACTGGGCGTACGTCGTGGCAGCGGTGGTGCGCGGTCTGGTGGTGGGATTCGGCGTCTACTGCGTCAACTTCGTGACGGTTTCCCTGCCGATCCTGCATCCGCTCTGGGCGCTGGTGTTCGCGGTGTTCGGCGGCGCGATCCTCGGCGCAATGGGGCTGATTGCGGGTATCTGGGCCGAGAAGTTCGACCAGCTCGCCGGCTTCCAGAATTTCGTGATCGTGCCGCTCACCTTCCTGTCCGGCGTGTTCTATTCGATCCATTCGCTGCCGCCGTTCTGGCAGACGGTGTCGCATCTCAACCCGTTCTTCTACATGATCGACGGGTTCCGGTACGGCTTCTTCGGGGTCTCGGATGTCGCACCGGGCGCCAGCCTCGCCGTTGTGGCCGCATGCTTCGCTGCCTTATCATTGGCGGCCCTGCATATGATCCGCAGCGGCTACAAGCTCCGCCACTGAAGTGGCGCCCGTCTGCGGCAACCGCGGGCGGTGCATTCCCAGGAAGAAACGATGCTGAGTCCCGATCAGGTCCGAACCTACATCAGCGACAACCTGCGCTGCGACCACGTCGAGGTCAATGGCGATGGTCAGCACTTCGAGGCACTGATCGTGAGCGCCGAGTTCCGCGGCAAGAACCGGGTGCAGCAGCATCAGGTGGTATACCGTGCTCTCGGTGAGCGCATGCGCGAGGAGATCCACGCACTCTCGATGCAGACCCTGACGCCGGAGGAGTGGACGGCGCGTTGATTCCGCGGCGCCCCGGCGCCGCCACCGTCGGATCTTCATGGACAAGTTGCGTATCGAGGGCGGCGTGCCGCTCGCAGGCGAGGTTCGCATCTCCGGCGCCAAGAATGCCGCGCTGCCGATCCTTTGCGCCGCGATCCTGTGCCCGGGGGTGCTGCGGGTCCAGAACGTTCCCCACCTCCGGGATGTCACCACCACCCTGAACCTGCTGGCGCAGATGGGCGTGTCGCTGTCGCTCGACGATCGGCTCGGTGTCGGGCTCGACGCCCGGATGATGGCGAATTTCGTCGCGCCCTACGATCTGGTCAAGACCATGCGCGCATCGATTCTCGTGCTCGGGCCGCTGGTTGCGCGCTTCGGCCGGGCGCGGGTGTCGCTGCCGGGCGGCTGCGCCATCGGCATGCGTCCGGTGGATCAGCATATCAAGGGCCTGCAGGCGCTCGGCGCGGAGATCGCAATCGATCACGGGTACGTGGAAGCGAAGGCCGGCCGGCTGCGCGGCGCCCGGCTGGTCATGGACGTCGTCACCGTGACCGGCACCGAAAACCTGATGATGGCGGCGTGCCTGGCAACCGGCACGACCGTGATCGAGAACGCCGCGCGCGAACCCGAGGTCGTCGATCTCGCCGGGTGCCTGGTCGCCATGGGCGCGCGGATCGTCGGCGCCGGCACCGACGTCATCACGGTGGAGGGCGTCGACGAGTTGCATCCTGCCACCTACGCCGTCATGCCCGACCGCATCGAGACCGGTACCTTCCTCGCCGCCGTGGCGAGCACCGGCGGCAAGGTCACATTGCGCGGCGCCCGCCCCGACACGCTCGATGCCGTGCTCGCCAAGCTGCGTGAAGCCGGAGCGAGCATCGACTGCGGCGCCGACTGGATCGAGATCGCCATGAACCATCGGCCGCGGGCGGTCAGCCTGCGGACGGCGCCGTTTCCGGCGTTTCCCACCGACATGCAGGCGCAGTTCATGGCGCTCAACTGCATCGCCGACGGCACCGCCATCGTGACCGAGACCATCTTCGAGAACCGCTTCATGCATGTGCAGGAGCTGCGGCGCCTCGGCGCCGAGATCGAGGTCGAGGGCAACACGGCGGTCGTCCGTGGCGTTCCGGCGCTCCAGGGTGCTACCGTGATGGCCACCGATCTGAGGGCCTCGGCGAGTCTGGTCATTGCCGGCCTGGTGGCAGGCGGCGAGACCATCGTCGATCGCATCTATCATCTCGATCGCGGTTACGAGCGCATCGAGGAAAAGCTCTCGCTTCTGGGTGCACGGGTGCAGCGGGTGGGCGGCTGACCGACCCTGCCGACCCCTGCATCCGCTGCTCCGACCAGCCGGCCGGCACCACGCACATTGATCCGGCCGGCAGCGCTCTCATCTCCTCGGTATCGACCAGGCAAACATCGACGTGAACGGCATCACTATCGCGCTCTCCAAGGGCCGCATCTTCGACGAGACCACGCCGCTGCTGGCCGCGGCCGGCATCGTCGCGGCCGACGACCCGGAAATCTCGCGCCAGTTGATCCTCGCGACCAATCGTCCGGACGTGCGCATCGTGATCGTGCGCGCCTCGGACGTGCCGACCTATGTCCAGTATGGCGCCGCCGATCTCGGCATCGCCGGCAAGGATGTGCTGCTGGAACACGGCGGTGCCGGCCTCTATCAGCCGATCGACCTGCAGATCGCCCGCTGCCGGATGATGGTGGCGGTGCGCGCCGACTTCGACTACGCGCTCGCCGTCCGTCAGGGCGCCCGCCTGCGGGTGGCGACCAAGTACCTGCTGACGGCCCGCGAGCACTTCGCCGCCAAGGGCGTCCACGTCGACCTGATCAAGCTCTACGGATCGATGGAGCTCGCGCCGCTGGTGGGGTTGGCGGACGCGATCGTCGATCTGGTGTCGAGCGGCAACACCCTGCGCGCCAACCAACTGGTGGCGGTCGAGGAGATCGCGCCGATCTCCGCCCGGCTCGTGGTGAACCAGGCCGCCTTGAAGCTCAAGCGCCGGGAGCTGCAACCCGTGATCGATGCCTTCGCGGTCGCCGCTGCCGGGGCGGGACAGGGGCTTCGACCATGAAGATCAGGCGTCTTGATTCGCGCGCTGCGGACTTCGCCCGGCGGCTCGCGGGCCTGCTCGCGTTCGAGAACACGCAGGACGCATCGGTCGACGCGGCGGTGCTGGCGATCCTGGAGGATGTGCGCCGGCGCGGCGACGCCGCGGTGCTCGAGCATTCGCGCCGGTTCGACAATGTCGAGGCGGCAGCGATGGCGGAGCTGGAGATACCCCTCGATGCCTGTCATCGCGCGCTGGCCGCCTTGCAGGCCGAGCGCCGTGCTGCGCTCGAACAGGCGGCGCAGCGCATCCGCGGTTACCATGAGCGGCAGACCCTTGCCTCGTGGCAGTACACGGAGGCCGACGGGACCACTCTGGGTCAGAAGGTCACGGCGCTGGACCGCGTCGGCGTGTACGTTCCCGGCGGCAAGGCCGCCTATCCGTCCACGGTCCTGATGAACGCGATCCCGGCCCGTGTCGCCGGCGTTGGCGAGATCATCATGGTGGTGCCGACGCCCGGCGGCGAGCGCAATCCCCTGGTGCTCGCGGCTGCCGCCGTCGCCGGCGTGGACCGCATCTTCGCCATCGGTGGCGCCCAGGCCATCGGCGCACTCGCGTACGGCACCGACGCCGTCCCCGCGGTCGACAAGATCGTCGGGCCGGGCAACGCCTATGTCGCCGCGGCCAAGCGCCGCGTGTTCGGCGTCGTCGGCATCGACATGGTCGCCGGACCGTCCGAGATTCTCGTCATCTGCGATGGCCAGACGGCGCCCGACTGGGTCGCCATGGATCTGTTCTCCCAGGCTGAACACGACGAGATGGCGCAGGCGATCCTGCTGTGCCCGGATGCCGCATACCTCGATGCCGTGGCCGCCAGCATGCAACGGCTGTTGCAGGATATGCCGCGCCGCGCCGTGATCGAGCGGTCGATCGAGGACCGTGGTGCCCTGGTGCTGGTGCGCGACCTGGAAGAGGCCTGCGAGATTGCCAACCGCATTGCCCCCGAACACCTCGAACTCTCGGTCGCCGATCCCCAGATCCTGCTCGGCCGGTTGCGCCACGCCGGCGCCATCTTCATGGGCCGTTACACCTCGGAGGCGCTCGGCGACTACTGCGCCGGACCGAACCACGTCCTGCCGACGGCCCGGACGGCACGTTTCTCCTCGCCCCTGGGGGTGTACGATTTCCAGAAGCGGTCGAGCCTGATTCAGACCTCGCGGGCGGGTGCGGCGATGCTCGGTCGCATCGCCGGCGAACTGGCCGATGGGGAAGGGTTGCCCGCCCACGCCGCGTCCGCGCGCTATCGTATCCACGCCTGACCATCGTTGACCATGAAGCCCGCCGACGTCTCCGATCCCGCCCCACTGTCTGTCGCCCGGCCCGAAAGCGTGCTCCGGCCCGAGGTGCTCGCGCTGTCGGCCTACGCCGTTGCCGACGCCACCGGAATGGTGAAGCTCGACGCGATGGAGAATCCGTATGCGTTGCCGCAGGCTGTCCGCGACGAGATCGCGAGCGCGGTCGCGGCAGCGCCGGTCAACCGCTACCCGGATCCCAACGCACCCGGCCTGAAGCGGCGGTTGCGTATCGCGATGCAGATCCCCGATGGGGTCGACCTGCTGCTCGGCAACGGGTCCGACGAAATCATCCAGGTGCTGGCGCTGGCCGTGGCGCGCCCGGATGCCGTGATCCTCGGGGTCGAACCGTCGTTCGTGATGTTCCGGATGCTGGCGATGGCCGCCGGCGCGAGCTACGTCGGCGTGCCGCTCAATCCCGATTTCTCGCTCGACGAAGCAGCCCTGATGGCCGCCATCCGTACCCATCGTCCCGCGTTGACGTTCATCGCCTATCCGAACAACCCGACGGGCAACCTGTTCGACCGGCAGGCGATCGAGCGCGTCGTGGCAGCCTCATCCGGGCTGGTGGTGCTGGACGAGGCGTATCACGCTTTCGCCGGGCAGAGCTTCATCGGCGAACTCGGCCGGCTGCCCAATCTCGTGGTCATGCGGACGCTGTCGAAGCTCGGGCTGGCCGGACTCCGGCTCGGGTTCCTGATGGGCCCGCCGGCCTGGCTCGGCCAACTCGACAAGCTGCGCATGCCATACAACGTCAATGTCCTGACGCAGCTTGCCGCCGAGGTCGTGCTGTCCCATCCCGATGTGCTCGACCTTCAGACCGGCGCGATCCTGGAAGCGCGCAGCGCGCTCGCCAGCGATCTGGCGGCGGTGTGGGGCGTGACCGTGTTTCCGAGCGCGGCGAATTTCCTGCTGTTCCGAGTGCCCGACGCCGCCCGGATCCACGCCGAACTGAAGGCGCGGCGCATCCTCATCAAGAACCTGTGCGGCGCGCATCCGCTGCTGGCGGACTGCCTTCGGGTCACCGTCGGCACGCCCGGAGAGAATCGTCAGTTTCTCGCGGCGCTCACGGCGGTAGTCGATCCCGGACGGAGCCAATGAACACGATGACAGACACCGCAGCAGACCCCAACCGCATCGGCGAGGCAAGCCGGAATACGCTCGAGACCCGCATCCGCGCCAGGCTCGATCTCGACGGCACCGGGGTCTCGAAGCTCGCGACCGGCATCGGCTTCTTCGACCACATGCTCGATCTCTTGGCGCGGCACTCGCGCATCGACATCACGGTCAAGGCCAAGGGCGATCTGCATATCGACCACCACCACACCACCGAGGATGTCGGCATCGCGCTCGGCCAGGCGGTGAAGCAGGCGCTCGGCGACATGAAAGGCATCACGCGCTATGCCGACGTGAATGTGCCGATGGACGAGGCGCTCGCCCGCGTCGCCATCGACGTGTCGGGCCGGCCGTTTCTGGTATTCAAGGCCAAGTTCGGCCGCGACAAGGTCGGCGCCTTCGACACCGAGCTGGTGCAGGAGTGGTTCCAGGCGTTCGCCATGAACGCCGGCATCACACTTCATGTCGAGGTTTTGTACGGGACAAACGATCACCACATTGCGGAGGCTTGCTTCAAAGGACTGGCGCGGGCGCTGCGCGCGGCCTTCGCGATCGATCCGCGCGCCGCGGGCGAAGTGCCGTCGACCAAGGGCACGCTCGGCAACTGACGAAACGGATGACGAAAAATGGCGACCTTCACCGTTCACGAG
>JAYTTO010000134.1:0-1796 GCA_043744975.1 Betaproteobacteria bacterium
AAGCGCGCCATCCCCTGCGGATCGATACCCGCCTTCAGCAGCGCCTCGACACCGGCGCGATCCGCATCCGCTTCCTGCGTGCGTGAAAAGCGCAGGCTCTCGAGATTCTCAGCCCAGCTCGCCGCCAGCGAACCGCCGGCTTCGCCCAGCACCAGTCGCAAGCCGACGCCGAGCCCGGCCGCATGCACCAGGCCGCGCAGCCCGTGACGCCGCTCGACGTGCTGGACTTCGTGGGCGAGCACGCCCGCGACCTCCTCGGCGTTGTCCGCGCGCTCGATCAGCCCGCTGTTGACCACGACGAAGCCGCCGGGCATCGCGAAGGCATTGACCGTCGGGTCGCGCACCACATGAAACTCGAACGGATACTTCGATCCGCGCGTGAGCCGTGCGCCGAGTTCGCGCACGGCCGAAGCAGCCGGATGGTCGTCCCACAGGGACAGTCGCGCGCGCTGTTGCGTGGCGGCTTCGCGGCCGAGGCGGATCTCGGTGTCGACCGGAATGCGGTCCACGGCCCAGTCGACGATCCGGCCGGTCTGGGTCAGCAGCAGCACCAGCAGGAGCAGCGGCAAGCCGACGGTCAGCGCCAGCACCAGCGTCGACACCTGGCGCGTGCGTGGCTCGGCCTTGGCCGACGGCGCGAGCTGCCGCATCCAGGGCGCGATGACCGCACGCGCAACGGGGTCCGAGATCACGAGGGCACACTCGCCACCGGGCGCCGACCACTCGAGGGTCACCGTGTTGCGATCAAAGGCGCTGTCGCGGGCGCGCAGCGCCAGCCAGGCGACCAGCCCGATGCCATTCTCGGGCGGCAACTCCAGCCCGTCCGGACCGGCAGAGAACACGATGGCGCTGCCACCCGGCGGCAATCCGGGGCCGTACAGCACCCCCCCCGGGCCACCGACGCCGGCGGCGGCCGTGTCGTCCGCCATGCCGTTACTCGTCGTCGCCGCCGAGCAGGCCACCCAGCAGGCCGCCGGCCGCAAAGCCGCCCAGCATCGAGCCTGCTTCGCGTCCGCCGCCACGCTGTGGAGCGGCTGCAAAGACGCGGCTGGCGAGCCGCGAGAACGGCAGCGATTGCAGGTAGATGGTGCCGGGCCCGCGCAGGGTGGCGAAGAACAACCCTTCGCCGCCGAACATGGCGGTCTTGATCTTGCCCACGTACTCGATGTCGTAGTCGACCGACGGTTGCAGGCCGACCAGGCAGCCGGTGTCGACGCGAAGCAGTTCGCCCGGCGCGAGGTCACGCTTGAGCAAAGTGCCGCCCGCATGCATGAAGGCGAGCCCGTCGCCCTCGAGCTTCTGCATGATGAAGCCTTCGCCGCCGAAGAAGCCGGCGCCGAGTTTGCGCTGGAACGCGATGCCGAGCGCGACGCCGCGCGCGGCGCAGAGGAACGCATCCTTCTGGCACAGGAACGTGCCGCCGAGCGCGGCGAGATCGAGCGGCACGATCTTGCCCGGATAGGGCGCGGCAAAGGCGACGCGCCGCTTGCCGGTCGACACGTTGGTGTAGATCGTGGTGAACAGTGATTCGCCGGTCAGCAGGCGCTTGCCGGCGCCGAGCAGCTTGCCCATCAGCCCACCCTGCTGCGCGCTGCCGTCACCGAAGACCGTGTCGAGCGTGAGGCCGTCCTGCATGTACATCATGCTGCCGGCCTCGCCGATCGCGGCTTCGCCCGGATCGAGCTCGATCTCCACATACTGCATTTCGTTGCCGAAGATTTCGTAGTCGATGACATCAGCCATGGTCCACCCGATCGTTTCCGGAATTGAAGATGAGGGCGCCGAGTCTAGCGGAT
>JAYTTO010000135.1:0-12089 GCA_043744975.1 Betaproteobacteria bacterium
GACGACCTGACGCCGCAGGAGCGTGAACTCCTCGCGGTCCTGCGCGAGATCGGCACGGACGTCGATGAACGCCGGCCCGACGCGGTGGCGTCGATCGCATTGCAGCGCGCCTATGCGTCCGCGGCCGATGAACTGACCGACGTCGCGCACCGGATTCGCGCGCTCCTCGATGCCGATCCCGCGCTGCGGATCGGTGTCGTGGTGCCGGATCTCGCCGCGCGACGGCCGGAAATTGTCCGCCTGTTCGACGATACGCTCGAGCCGGCGCGGGTGATCGGCGCGCAGGGTGCCGCAGTTCGGCCCTACAACATCTCCCTCGGCGTACCGCTGGCGGACGCGCCGATGGTGGCCACGGCGCTGACCGCGTTGCGCCTGGTGCGTCGCGAACTCCCGCTCACGGAGATCGGGCACCTGCTGCGCAGTCCGTTCCTGGGCGACGGCGAGACCGAGGCATCGGCCCGCGCAGTCCTCGATGCCGCCTTGCGCGAACGCGGTCAACTCGTTGTGCGGCTGCCGATACTCAGACGGGAAGCGGGCCGCTCGAACCGCCGCCCTGGCAGCGGGTGCCGCCTGTTGCTCGCCCGGCTCGATGCCTGGGAGCCGCTGGCCAACGAGGCTCGGGGCCTGCGCCAGCTACCCTCGGCCTGGAGCGGAAGCGTCGTCGCGCTGCTGACGGCGCTCGGTTGGCCCGGCGAACGCACGCTCGACAGCGAGGAGTTCCAGACCTGGCAGAAGTGGCGTGAGGTCGTCTCGGGCCTGTCCGTGCTCGACGAGGTGCTGGGCAGACTTGGTTTCGGCGCGGCACTGTCCTGGCTGTCCCGGCTGTGCAGCGACACATTGTTTCAGGCCGAATCCGGCGCCGTGCCGGTGCAGATCCTCGGCCTGCTCGAAGCGGCCGGCCAGACCTTCGATCATCTGTTCGTGACCGGCCTGCACGATGAGGCCTGGCCGCCGCCGGCCCGTCCGAATCCGTTCCTGCCGGCGGCGCTGCAACGTCAACGCGGCGTGCCGCATGCGAGCGCCGAGTGGGAGTCCGGCTTCGCCGGGCGCTCCACCGTCTTGCTCCGTGGCGCTGCGTCGCGGGTCATGTTCAGCCATCCGACGCGTGAAGGCGACCGCGAGTTGCGCGCGAGCCCGTTGCTCGCGGGCATTCCGCCGGCCGAGCCGGCGGCGACGGTCGAGCACCACAGCTACTGGCGTTCCATGCGCGCCGCCGCGCGGATGGAACACCTGACCGACACGTGGGCGCCGGCGCTGGCGCGACCGCACCACAGCGTCGGCGGTACCGACGTCTTTCGCGACCAGTCGGCTTGTCCGTTCCGCGCGTTTGCCCGGCATCGCCTGGGGGCACGAACGCTTGACGAGGCCGGTGTCGGCATCGATGCGTCGGGCCGCGGGCTGCTGCTGCATGCGGCGCTGGCCGCGTTGTGGGGCGCGCTCGAATCGCGTGAGCGGTTGGCCGCCATGGCGCCGGGCGCGGTCGATGCCGCTGTCGCCCATGCGATCGACGCAGCGTGGGTCGAGTTCCGGCGGCGTCCGGGCAACGACGATCTGTCCGAAGCCCTCATTGCCATCGAGCGGGCGCGCATGCGACGTCTGCTGGCCGCGATGCTGGAGGTCGAGCGCACCCGGCCGCCGTTCACCGTGCGCGATCGCGAAGCGCCCCGCCGGCTGGTTCTGAACGGCCTCGAGGTCGACGGCCGCATCGACCGGATCGACGAGCTCGACGACGGGACACTGGTGATCATCGACTACAAGACGGGCAAGGACATGCCCGGCGTCTGGGGGAAGGATCGTCCCGAGCAACCGCAGTTGCCCTTGTACGCCGTGCTGGAAGCGGGCGACGTCGGCGCCATCGCGTTCGGCAAGGCACGCACCGACGGCGTCGGCTATGTCGGGGTGGGGAACGCGGCATCCGCGTTCGACGGCGTGACCGCTGTCGAAGAGTCGAAGGCGCTCGCGGGCGAAGGCGACTGGCGTTCCCTGGTCGAGCGCTGGCGCGGACGTCTCCAAAGCCTCGCCGACGAGTTCCTGGACGGCAGGGCCGATGTCGATCCGACCAACGGCGCATTGACTTGCAGATACTGCGACCTTGGTGGGCTTTGCCGCGTCGGCGAGGTGTCCGCGCGCAGGTTCGGCGGCGCCGCCGACGACGATGCCGACGCCGAGCATGAGTGAGTCCGCCGGCATCGCTCCCATCGCCGATGCCGGCGAGCGTCGGCGGGCGCTCGATGTCGAGCAGTCGTTCATCGTCCAGGCCCCGGCCGGTTCGGGCAAGACCGAGCTGCTGATCCAGCGCTATCTCGCGCTGCTGGCCCGCGTCGATGCGCCAGAGGAGATCGTGGCCGTTACCTTCACGCGCAAGGCGTCGGCCGAGATGCGTGCCCGCGTGCTTGAAGCGCTGCAGGCCGCGGCCGCTGACCGGCCGCCGGCCCAACCGCATCGATTGCAGACGTGGCGCCTTGCGCGCGCCGTGCGCGAGCGCGATACGACGCTCCGGTGGGGTCTCGATGGTGCGCCCTCGCGGCTACGCCTGCACACCATCGACGCGCTGTGCGCGAGCCTCACGCGGCAGATGCCGGTGCTGTCGGGCTTCGGGGCCCAGCCGGAATCGCTGGACGACGCCGACGAGCTTTACGTTGAGACCGCCCGACGAACGCTGGGGCTGCTCGATGCCGGTGGGGCCGAAGGCGAGGCGGTCCGACACCTGCTGGTTCATCTCGACAACGACCTCACCTTGGTCGAGTCGTTGCTCGCGCGCATGCTGGCCCGGCGCGACCAGTGGCTGCGGCACGTCGCCGACACCGCGTCGGGGAAACTCGAGCGCGCTGCGCTTGAGCAGGCACTGGCGGCATGGGTCGAGGACCATGTGCGCGACCTGGTCCTCTTGTTTCCGGCACGGCTCGCGGACCAACTGTGCCGCACCGTCCGCGAGGCGGCTGCCAATCTGGCAACGGCAGGTCGTGCGTCCGACCTTCTCGGTGTGGCGGATCTGGAGCGCCTGCCCGATGGATCTGCCAACGGCATCGATGTATGGCGGGCGCTCGCCTCTTTCGTGCTCACCAAGGACGGCAATCCGCGCCAGCGTTTCGATGTCAAGGTCGGATGTCCCGCGCCGAGCGGGACCAAGGACCCGGACGAGAAAGCGCGCCGGCAGGCACTCATCCAGTCGGGGCAGAACATCGCCGCGCAGATCGGTGCGGATCCCGATCTCGCCAAGCTGCTGCACGGCATTCGCCTGCTTCCGCCCCTGTTCTATACCGACGCCCAGTGGGTGGTGTTGTCGGCACTCATCGACATTCTGCCGACGGCCGTGGCCGAGCTGACGCTGCTGTTCCGGGAGCGCCGCCAGGTGGATTTCACGGCGACCGCCCAGGCGGCGGTGCGGGCGCTCGGTCCCGAAGGCGAACCGACCGATCTCGCCCTGGCGCTCGACTACCGCATCCGCCATCTCCTGGTGGACGAGTTCCAGGACACCTCGCAGTCCCAATATGAACTGCTGACCCGGCTGACCGCCGGCTGGGAGCGTGGCGATGGCAGGACGCTGTTCGTCGTCGGCGATCCGATGCAGTCGATCTACCGGTTCCGCGAGGCCGAAGTCGGCCTGTACCTGCGTGCCCGCCGCGAAGGCATCGGCACCGTGCCGCTCGCGGCGCTCCGCCTCGAAGTGAATTTCCGGTCGCAGGCCGGCATCGTCGACTGGCTCAACCGGACCTTTCGCCAGATCCTGCCGGCGCGGGAGGATATCGGTGTCGGCGCTGTTCCCCATGCGCCGTCGATCGCCGTGCATCCCGCGCTGCCCGGTGAAGCCGTGATCGTGCATCCGCTGGTCGAGAGCGACGATACCGACGAGGCACAGCGGATCGCGCAGGTCGTGCGTGACGAACTCGCCGTCGACGGACGGCGGACGGTCGCGATCCTGGTGCGCGCGCGGGCGCACCTCGCGGCCATCGTGCCCGCCCTGAAGGCGGCAGGTCTGCGGCCGCAGGCGATCGAGGTCGAGGCGTTGGGGGAGCGTCCGATCATCCAGGATCTGCGCGCATTGACGCGGGCGCTGTTGCATCCGGCCGACCGCCTCGCGTGGCTCGCGGTGCTGCGCGCGCCCTGGTGCGGACTCTCGCTGGCGGATCTCGAACAGCTCGCCGGCGCGGATCGTCACGCGGTGATTCCCGATCTGCTGGCCGCCGATGGCGACTTCGCGCGCCTGTCCGATGACGGACGCGGACGCGCCGTCGCGCTGCGCGACCGGCTGCGGCCGGTGATCGCACGGCGCCGGCGCGGTCCGCTGCGTCGCTGGGTCGAGCATGCGTGGCTCGCCATCGGCGGGCCGGCGACCGCGGCCGATCCGGCGGATCTCGACGACGCCACGGTGTTCTTCGATCTGCTCGACCAGCTCGACGACGGCGGCGATCTGGTGGACTTCGCGGCACTCGATGCCGGGTTGGAGACGCTGTTCGCGCGTCCCGATCCCGCCGCGGATCCGCGGCTGCTCGTGATGACCATGCACAAGGCCAAGGGCCTGGAGTTCGACGTCGTGATTCTGCCCCGGCTCGGCTCGCGTCCGCGCGGCAACGACGCGGCGTTGCTGCTGTGGCTGGAACGGCCCCGCCCGCACGGTGCGATCGACCTGGTGCTGGCGCCCATCGGCGATCGTGCCGGCCAGGGCGCGGCCATGTACGACGCCGTGCGCGGCCTCGAGGCCGAGAAGGATCGTCACGAGGTCGTGCGGCTGCTGTACGTGGCGGCGACCCGCGCCCGGTCGCGGGTCCACCTGTTCGGCAATTGTGCCGTCAAGGACGGCCAACCGAGCGTTCCCAGGGGCTCCCTGTCGAGCGTGCTGTGGCCGGTGGTCGCTGCCGATTTCGAGGCGGCCGTCGCGCAGCACTCGGCCGGTCACCCGGACGGTACCGATGCCGAAGACGAGCAACGCGCCGCGCAGGCGATTCGCCGTTTCCCGGCCGGTTGGCAACCGCCGCTGCCGGCTGCCGGTGTTGTCGTACCGGTCGCAACGGTTCCAGGTGCCGGCGACGCAGCCTTGCAGGTGGAGTTTTCCTGGGCCTCGGAGACTGCCAGGTATGTCGGTACCGTCGTGCACCGCTGGTTGCAGACGATTGCCGAGGAGGGGCCGGAGCAATGGACAGCAGCACGGGTCGTCAGCCTGCGCGGGGTCTTCGCACGAGATCTGGCGACCCTGGGCGTGCCCGCAATGTCGGCGGCCATGGCGCTGCCGCGGGTGATCGGCGCCCTGACCGCGGCGCTCGATGACGAGCGGGCGCGATGGATTCTGTCGGGGCACGCCGAGGCGCGAAACGAACTCCGGCTTGCCACGGTGGTCGACGGCTTGATCCTGCACATCGCCATCGACCGCACCTTCGTCGACGCTACCGGCACGCGCTGGATCATTGACTACAAGACCGGCATTCGCGAAGGCGCCGACCGCGAGGGCTTTCTCGACAACGAGCAGGTTCGCTATCGCGACCAACTCGAGCGCTATGCCGCGGCGTTCGCCGCCGTCGATTCGCGGCCGATACGGCTCGGCCTGTACTTTCCATCGATGCAAGGGTGGCGGGAGTGGCAGGCCGGCTGACCGGGCAGCAGACCCGGATCGATGCGAACGGCACGGTGCAGCGCAGCGAGAGCGTGCTGCCGATCGACGCGCACACGCTCCTGGTGTTGAACGACAACAACTATCCGGGCACGGGCGGCCGTGACGTCAATGCCGACAACAACGAGTTCCTGCTGATCCACACGGTCGACGCGGTCCCGGAGCCGTCGACCTGGGCGCTGATGGTCGGCGGTCTCGGGCTGATCGGGTTCATGGCGCGTCGGCGCCGCGCCCAGGGCTGCGCGCGCTCCCGTTCGCTCAGCGCATCCGGATCTTGCCGCCCCCGCCACCGATTCCACCCATCGCTCCGGGGGGCATCCCGCCCGGACTGCCGCCCGGCAGCACGATCGACGAGGCCGCCTGGCGCCGGTATTCCTCGATCTCGCGCACCATGCGCTCCACCGCTTCCTTCGCGGCGGGCGCATAGCCGGTCACTGCGGCGGCGAGACTGGCGGCGTCGATCTCGAAGCTGAGCGGGACGGTGCCCATGGTGGTGTACATCTGGGCCTCTCCCACGTAGCTGGTTCGGCGCTCGTCGTCGGGCGTGCCGTCGGCCTTGACGGGAGTCAGCACGCGGATGGTGCCCATGCGACGGTCGGTGTAGATTTCCTCGCGATAAAGCTCGGCCGCGTCCATCGTGGGTTCGGGCAGTTTCTGTTCGGCCATGGTCGCCTCTTGGGGGGGAGCTGGATTGGAAGGCACGGATGTTAGCAAGGCGGCACTGCGCGATCATCTGCAATCTCGCGCGCCGGACGCGGCGCCGTGAGCGGTGTTCCCGCAGGGGCGAACACTTCTCGCTTGCCGGGCGCCGTGCACCGGTCACCGGCGGCGGCAGGGGCGATGCTGCCGAAGATCCCGATGGGGCGCTTCGGCGAGCGCGACGACCTCATCGGAACAGCGGTGTTCCTGGCGAGCGATGCTGCGCGTTAGGTCACCGGGCAATGCCGGTACGTCGATGGGGGGTGCATGGCGTCGATCTGAAAGCGTGTGCCGTGCGCGGTTCCGGCAGGCACCAGACTCGTGGTCCTGCACCATCTGTGCCCTTCCGCTTCGCCGCCATGAACGAGATCGCCTTCAAGCCCGTTGCCTTCCACGAACTGGCAACGCTCTCGGCCGACGCCCGCGCGCAGCTCATGCGCCGCGCCGAGGCCGATCTCGCGAGCTATCTCGCGCGCGTCGAACCGATCGTGGCGGCGGTGCGCACCGAGGGTGACCGCGCCATCGTGCGGCTTGCACGCGAGATCGACCATGTCGAGATCCCGGTCGATGCCATCGCTGCCACCGAATTCGACGTCGACCGTGCCTTCGACGCCGTCGATCGCGACGTCATCGAGGCCATGGAGTACGGCATCGAGAACATCCGCCGCTTCCACCAGGCACAGAAACCGGAATCGATGTGGATGATGGAGGTCCGCCCGGGTGCCTTCGCCGGGGACCGCTGGCTGCCGATTCCGTCGGTGGCGTGCTATGTGCCGCGAGGCAAGGGTGCGTTCCCGTCGGTCGTGATGATGACCACCGTGCCCGCGGTCGTCGCCGGTGTGCCCGACATCTGCATCGTGACGCCGCCCGGCCCCGACGGCGGCTTCGACGCGGCGACGCTGGTCGCCGCCCGGCTCGCCGGGGTGCGCAAGGTGTATCGGGTCGGCGGCGCGGTGGCGGTCGCGGCCGTGGCCTACGGCACCGAGACCATCGGACGCTGTGCGAAGATCGTCGGGCCCGGCAGTTCCTGGGTCGTGGCGGCGAAACGGTTGCTGGCCGGCGTGCTCGACACCGGCGTGCCGGCAGGTCCGAGCGAATCGATCGTGCTCGCCGACGACACCGCCGATGGCGCGCTTGCGGCGCTCGACCTGCTGATCGAGTCGGAGCACGGTCCCGACTCCTCCGCCTATCTGGTCACGGCCAGTCGCACGGTCGCCGACGCTGCGCTGGCGGCAATTCCGCAACATTGGAAGCACATGGGCGCCCAGCGTGTCGGGTTCTCCTCGACCGTGCTGGGTGGACCGCGCGGCGGCATCGTGCTCGCGCCCGACATGGATGCCGCGTGCGAATTCGTCAACGACTATGCACCCGAGCACCTTGGCATCCACAGCGACGAGCCGTACGCGTGGCTGGGCCGGATCCGCAACGCCGGCGAGATCCTGCTCGGCAAGCACACGCCGATCACGCTGGGCAACTTCGTTCTGGGACCGAATGCGGTGCTGCCGACCAGCGGCTGGGCGAAGACCTTCTCGCCGCTGTCCACCTTCGACTTCATGAAGCGCTCGTCGATCGGCCACGTGACCGGCAGCGGCTATGCCGAGATGGCGCGCCACGCGCGCGTGCTCGCCGCCTACGAAGGTTTCGAGGCGCATGCCAACGCCGTATCCGAATTGCGCGACCGGCTGTTGCGCATGCCCAAGTCTTGAGCCGCGCGGATCAGGAATCCTTCGACGACCGAACTACACCGCTGCCAATCCCGATTTCGCCGCCGTCACCCGCAACGGCGTGCTGTCGATGCCGGTCGTGAGGTTTCTCGGTTTCGACTTCAGCAAGGTCGAGCCGGGCGCAACCGGGCTCACGCTGCCGTATCGCGAAGAACTCAGCTTCCGGTCCGGGATGTTCCAGGGCGCGATCGTCGGCTCGGCGCGCGCTATCACATCCCGGTGAGGTAGTGCGCCAGGGCGTCGATCTGCTCGTCGGTAAGATTCTTGACGGTGCCGGCCATCACGCCGCCATCGCTGGTGCGGACCCCATCGCGATAGTCCTTCAGTTGCTTGACGAGGTAGGGGTAGTGCTGGCGTGCGATCTTCGGAAACTCGCCCAGTCCCTTGAACCCCGGCTGGTGGCAGGCGACGCACTGCACTTCCCCGGCCAACTGCTTGCCCTGTGCCGCCAGTGCAGGGTCAGGCTGGAACCGGCTGCGGGTAGTGGGCTGCGACGAGAAGTACTCCGCCAGATCGGCCGCATCCTGCTCGGTCAGGATGCCGACCGACGACGACATCATCGGGTTGGTCCGGACGCCGGTCTTGAACGCCATGATCTGCTTGAACAGGTACTCCTTCGTCTGGCCGGCGAGTTTCGGATAGGCGCCCGAACTCGAATTGCCATCGGTGCCGTGGCAATGCGCACACGACTCGGACTTTGCGGCGATCGCGGTCGGCCCAACCGCTGCCGCGAGAACAGCGATGCCGAGGGAACAGAGCAGTCGACGAACGTTCATCAGTGGTTCCTGAAGTGGGGTGGAGACAGCACGGCGGCTATGAAGCGTGCCAGATTGTAGCGTGGAGCCGACGGGCGGTCGTCATGCCGACACTGTCGACAGTGTCGGCACATGCGGGATTCTGCGCACGACGCTGTCGTTCTGCCCGGGCGTCTGCATCCATGATCTGCACCGGGCGGGACGATTGCCGCGCCGGCGCGCTCTCGTACCCGATCTACGTGCTGCATGTCCCGATGTATCTTCGGTTCGAGACCGTCGCCGGGCAAGGTTCGCTGATCCGGCTGGGAGCGGCGGCAATCGGCATTGTCGGATGCACCTACCTGGGCATTGAAGGTGTACGACGAACCGGTTGGTCGGTGGCGCTCGGCCCGTGGCCGGAGCCGCCGCAGCTGAACTGGTCGAGGTCCCTCGCGGGTCCCCGCGCTCGCGCCGGGGTTGCTGATGGCGCCGGGTCTCGCCGGTGTGGCCGGGTATGGGCGACGACGGATCGAGAACAACAACCAGGTTCCGGGGAGAGCATGGCCGTCGTCGATCGCGACGGCCTGGGTACCCGGCCGCCCTCGCCAGAAGATCCAGTTCTACCTCGTTCACCTTGTCACGGACGACGGCGTGGCGGGCTCGAGTGCGTTCCCGGCGGCGAGCCGCGAACGTGCCGGCATCGGCGATCCGGTGTTCAACGAGATCTTCCATCCGATCTCGCGGCGCCTGGTCGCCAGGTGCGATGGCTGCCTGCGGATCGGCGGGGCGTCCACCGGTGCGGACGAGATGGTCAACGCGATGGTCGCGCTTGCCAGGCAGAACGGGAAAGCGGTCTACTACGCGCTCGCGGACATCCCCAGTCCCGGTTGACGAGGCAATCATGGATTCGAACCCGGTACGTTATCCCGATCCCGCCGTGCAGGTCCTGGATCCGAGTTTCGAGCAGTACCGGATCCGCTCGGCCGCGGTGGAGCGCCTGGCCACCGGCTTCCGCTGGGCCGAAGGCCCGGTCTGGTTCGGCGACGGCCGCTACCTGCTCTGGAGCGACATCCCGAACAACCGCATCATGAAGTGGGACGAGGAGACGGGCGTGGTCGGTGTGTTTCGCAAACCGTCCAATTACGCGAACGGCAATACGCGCGACCGGCAGGGGCGCCTGGTCACCTGCGAGCACGGCAGCCGCCGCGTCACGCGCACCGAATACGATGGCACGATCACGGTGCTGGCGGATCGCTACGACGGCAAGCCGCTCAACTCGCCCAACGACGTGATCGTCAAGTCCGACGACTCGGTCTGGTTCACCGATCCCGAGTTCGGCATCCTCGGCCACTATGAAGGCCACAAGGCCGAGCCCGAACTGCCCACGAACGTCTATCGCATCGACGGCAAGACCGGCGAAATCACCGTGGTGATCGCCGACATTCCGCGGCCGAACGGCCTGTGCTTCTCGCCCGACGAGTCGCGCCTGTACATCGTGGTGAGCGGCACCACGCCGCGCGAAATCATGGTCTACGACGTCGCGCGCGGAAAGCGGCCGGTCAACGGCCGCCTGTTCGTGAACACCGGGCCTGGGGTCCCCGACGGCTTCCGCTGCGATATCGACGGCAATCTCTGGTGCGGCTTCGGTGGCGGCGAAGGGCTCGACGGCGTCATCGTCTTCGATCCGGCCGGCAAGGCGATCGGCCGCATCCTGCTGCCGGAGCGCTGCGCGAACCTGTGCTTCGGCGGCGCGAAACGCAATCGCCTGTTCATGGCCGGCAGCCAGTCGCTGTATTCCTTGTATGTCAACGCGCAGGGCGCAACCCTGAGCTGACCCGCGATCCGTAACAACGCCCGGCGTCGACTGATGCGAGAAATGCCGTGAGTGGAAATGTTTGCTCCTGCAACGTCTGCCCGCACGACCATCGACACAACCCGGCAACGTGGCCGCCGAAGAATGGGTCGGTTGTCCTGGCCTGCCGGACGAGCGGGGCCGGGTCTGGCGCTGCGTTCAACGAACCGGAGTTTTGCTCATGATGCGAATGGTGTTGCTGGACCACAAGGGCTTCAACCAGGTCGCCAAGGGGCGCGACGGGTACTACCTGTACAACGTCCACGACATGTACATCGGCCAGGCGATCGATACCTACGGCGAGTTCCGCTGGTTCGAAGCGCAGCTCTTCGAGCAGTTGTGCCGCCCCGGGCACATCGTGCTCGACGTCGGCGCCAACATCGGCGCGCACACCATGAAACTGGCAAAGATCGTCGGGCCGACCGGGGCGGTGTTCGCGTTCGAGCCGCAACGGTTGGTGTTCCAGAATCTGTGCGCGAACGTCGCCCTCAACAGCCTGGTCAATGTGGAATGCCATTGGGCCGCGCTGGGTGCCGAGCCGGGGTTCATCATGGTTCCCGAACTCGATCCCGTGGCGCAGTCGAACTTCGGCCGCATCTCGCTCCGGAACGTGCCTCAGGGCCGCGAGGTCCCGGTGATGGTCCTCGACGATTTCGGGGGATTGCCGAAACTCAACATGATCGCCATCGACGTCGAGGGCATGGAGCGCGACGTGATCGAAGGTGGCCGGGAAATGATCGGCAAGTTGAAGCCGGCGCTGTACGTCGCGAACGACCGTGTCGACGAGTCGGAAGCGCTGATGCGCCTGATCGACAGCCTGGGTTACCGGATGTACTGGCACCTGCCGCCGCTGTTCAATCCCGCGAACTTCTACGAAGAGCAGAAGAACCTCTATCCGGGCATCGTGGCGTTCAAGCTGCTCTGCCTGCACCGGGATTTCAACGCCAACCTCGACGGCTTCGAGCAGATCACGGATTTCGCGACGCATCCGCTGCGGCGTTAGAGACGCTGTTTCCGGCCGCGACTGATATTCAGGAACTGGCGCATGGTGATCCGGGTGGTGAGGCTGGGCAGCGAGCGCGTCGAGGGCGAGGGCATCCGGATCGGCACGGTGCGGCGTCCGCCGCGCGGCGTGTCCAAGGCCGAGTTCGCATCGCGCGACTGGTATGACGTGTGGTTCCCCAACCTCGCTCCGAGTGCCGAAACCGTGAAGCTGGCGCTGGCGGCGACGACAGCGGCGCAGTGGAGCGCTTTCGTCCGGAAGTATCGCGCCGAGATGGCAGCGCCCGATGCGAGCCACGCACTCGACCTGCTGGCGGCGCTATCGCACCAGACGGATTTCTCGGTGGGTTGCTATTGCGAGGACGAGTCGCGCTGCCATCGTTCGGTGCTGCGGGAGCTGTTGACGGAAAAGGGCGCCAGCCTCGTCTAGGCTCGGGCACAACCTGAGCATCGACCCCGCGCGCGCCAGGGGA
>JAYTTO010000136.1:0-13437 GCA_043744975.1 Betaproteobacteria bacterium
TGAGGAGGTACGCTAGTTCAGACGCGGCAGACACCATGCAAAAAGGCCGGTCGTTCGACCGGCCTTGCGGGAGATCTCCCGGGTTTTCGGTCAGGCGCGCTGGCGGCGAACCATCGAGCCCACGACCACGAGGCCAGCGGCCGGAGTCCGCTGTCCTTCGCCAGACACAGACAGTCGGCAGGGACTGTCTGTGTCCGGGCTCAGTCCGCAAGCAAGCAACCCCCATGGGGGGGCCGACCGCAGGAAGGCTGGGGGGGCGTCACCTCAGCATCCCTGCATCGGTACCAGTTCGTCCGGGCGCACGGTTCCAAGTTCGTCCGTCACGATGGCGTCGACCCCGATGGCGAAGAGGCCCATCGCCCGCTGTGCGTCATTCACCGTGTAGGCCAGGATCCCCAATCCGGCCGCATGGGCGGCTGCGACGAGTGCCGCGGAGACGTGGTCGTGCCGGCAGTGCAATGCCCGGCATCCGAAACGGGCAGCGCGCTCGCGCCAGTCGGCGGGCGGCTCCTCGACCAGCAGGGCCCTGGGAAGTGATGGTGCGGCAGCAGCGGCAGCGCCGAGAGCCGCTTCGGAGAAGGACGAAAGCAACGGAGCCGGACTGTCGTCCGGCCACAGGCGCGCGGTCATGCTGGCCACGATCCTGCCGGTTTCGACGGCGTTGCCCGCATCGGGCTTGATTTCGATATTGGCCCAGAGCCCGAGGTGGTGACAGAGGTTGGTCGCCCCTTCGAAGGTCGGGATACGCTCGCCCGCGAACTCGTTGCCGAACCAGACGCCGGCGTCGAGCCGGCGCAGCGCCCCCACGTCAAGGGAAGCGACCGGACCCGACCCATCGGTGGTCCGGTCGACCGTGTCGTCGTGCATCAGCACGGGCACCCCTGATCCGGCCAGCTTGACGTCGAATTCGACACCGCCGAAGCCCATGGTCGCAGCGAGGCGCAACGCCACCAGGGTGTTTTCGGGCGCGGTGGTGCCGCCGCCACGATGGGCGATCACGCGGGGATAGGGCCAGCGGGTGGTGTTGAGCATGCGGCATCCAGGATTGATTCGGTCGGCGGCGCCCCCAGTTCAAGGATGCCTGCAAGAAGGGCTTCGCGTACAATTTTGGTTTACTTTCCGGTGGATATCATGCCCATATACGAGTACCGCTGCGACCAGTGCGGCCTGGAGAAGGAGTATCTCCAGAAGGTCAGCGACGCGCCGATCTCGATCTGTCCGAGTTGTGGGTCCGGCATGACGAAGCTGATGTCTGCGGCGGGTTTCCAGCTCAAGGGCAGCGGATGGTATGCGACCGATTTCCGCAACAGTGGCGCCAAGCCTGCCACGAAGGAAGCCGCCACGAGCGACGCGGCAGCCGGCGATGCAGCATCCGGCGACGCAGCTGCAAAGCCCGATTCCGCCGACAAGGCCGCGATCCCTGCCGTCGGGGCGGACAAACCGGCTGATCGAAAGGAAGCGCCGGCGGCAGCGGCCAGTACCGCGCCACCAGGGAGCTGACGGCCGCCGCGACCCTCTCGTCGGTCAAGGCCGACCGTCGGGGCAACAAGTCCCGCCCCTCAACGGCGAGGCGGGGGCGCACTGCCGTTACCTCTTTCCCACATGCTCATGCGACGCTACCTCATCACCGGCCTTCTGATCTGGGTGCCCCTTGGCATCACGTTCTGGGTGCTGCACGCCCTGGTCAGCACCATGGACCAGAGCCTGCTCCTGCTGCCCGAAGCGTGGCGCCCCCGCGCGTGGCTCGGGTTCGACGTGCCCGGACTCGGCGTGGTGCTCACGGTCGTGATCGTGCTCGCCACCGGCGTGTTTGCGGCCAACGTCCTCGGACAGAAGCTGGTCCTGGCGTGGGAATCCCTGCTGGGGCGAATTCCGGTGGTGAAGTCGATCTATGCGAGCGTCAAGCAGGTATCCGACACGCTGTTTTCCTCGAGCGGCGAAGCGTTCCGCAAGGCACTGCTGATCCAGTGGCCGCGTGATGGCGTCTGGACGATCGCCTTTCTGACCGGAACACCCGGCGGCGATGTGGTCAACCATCTCGATGACGACTACGTCAGCGTCTATGTCCCGACGACGCCCAACCCGACCGGGGGCTACTTCGTGATGCTGCGTCGCAGCGAAGTCGTCGAGCTCGACATGAGCGTCGACGACGCTCTCAAGTACATCATCTCGATGGGCGTCGCGCCCCCGGTTGCGACGGCGAAGCCGAGCTGAGACGCCGTGCGCCGTCAACGTTCTTCCAGCCGACCCTACCTGCGGGGTCAGAACATCCTGTGAGCGGCCAGGCGGGCATCGAGCCGCCAGCCGTCCCCATTCAACCCGGACCACATCCTTCATGCGTACCAACTATTGCGGCTTCATCGATCAGCAGTACCTCGGACAGACCGTCACGCTCCAGGGCTGGGTTCATCGCCGACGCGACCACGGCGGGGTGATCTTCATCGACCTGCGTGACCGCGAAGGCGTGGTGCAGGTTGTGATCGATCCCGACACCCCGGAGACATTCAGCCTCGCTGACAGTGTCCGCAACGAATTCGTGATCCAGGTTGTCGGGCGAGTGCGCGAGCGGCCTGCCGGTACCACCAACGCGGGCCTGCGCAGTGGCTCGATCGAGGTTCTTGCGGCCAGCATCGAGATCCTCAACCCGTCCCTGACCCCACCGTTCCAGATCGACGACGACAACCTCTCCGAGACCGTCCGGCTCGAGTACCGTTTTCTCGATCTCCGGCGGCCGGCGATGCAGCACAACCTGCGGCTGCGCTATCGCGTGGCGATGGCGGTGCGGCGCTATCTCGATGGCCAGGGCTTCATCGATATCGAGACGCCCATGCTCACCAAGTCGACGCCCGAGGGCGCCCGCGACTATCTGGTGCCCTCGCGCGTGCACCAAGGCGAGTTCTTCGCCCTGCCGCAGTCGCCGCAGCTGTTCAAGCAATTGCTGATGATGTCGGGGTTCGACCGCTACTACCAGATCACTCGTTGCTTCCGCGACGAAGACCTGCGCGCCGACCGCCAGCCCGAGTTCACGCAGATCGACATCGAGACCTCGTTCCTCGGCGTCGCCGAGATCACGGGCCTGATGGAGGCGATGATCCGCTCGATCTTCCGCGAGACGATGAACATCGACTTGCAGGATCCGTTTCCCCGGATCAGCTATGCCGAGGCGATGTCGAAGTACGGGTCGGACAAACCGGACCTGCGCGTGCCGCTGGTGCTGACCGAACTCACCGATGCGCTCGGCCAGGTCGACTTCAAGGTGTTCCGCGACGTCGCCGCCATGCCCGGGGGGCGTATCGCCGCCTTACGGATCCCGGCCGGCGGCCAGTTGTCCCGCAAGGAGATCGACGACTACACGCAGTTCGTGGCGATCTACGGCGCGAAGGGGCTGGCGTACATCAAGGTCAACGAGACGGCGCGGGGCCGCGAAGGCCTGCAATCGCCGATCGTCAAGAACCTGGACGACGCCGCGCTCGCCGCCATCCTGGCACGTACCGGCGCCGTCGACGGCGACCTGATCTTCTTCGGTGCCGACAAGGCCAAGGTCGTCAACGATTCGCTGGGCGCGCTGCGCCAGAAGATCGGTCATGACCGGGGCCTCGCCGAAAAGGCCTGGAAACCCCTCTGGGTGATCGATTTCCCGATGTTCGAGTACAACGACGACGAGCGGCGCTGGGACGCCCTGCATCACCCGTTCACCAGCCCCCAGGACGGCCACGAGGGCTACCTCGACACCGATCCCGGCAAGGCCATCGCCAAGGCCTACGACATGGTGCTCAACGGATGGGAGATCGGGGGCGGGTCGGTGCGGATCCATCGCGAGGAGGTTCAGTCGAAGGTTTTCTCCGCCCTCGGCATCGGCGAGGAGGAAGCAAGCCTGAAGTTCGGTTTCCTCCTGGACGCGCTGCGTTATGGCGCGCCGCCGCATGGCGGCATTGCGTTCGGCCTCGACCGCGTCGTCACGTTGATGGCCGGCGCCGAATCGATCCGCGACGTGATCGCGTTCCCCAAGACGCAGCGCGCACAGTGCCTCCTTACCAAGGCACCGAGCCCGGTCGACGAGAAGCAGCTGCGCGAGCTGCACATCAAGGTGCGGTGACGATCCCCCAGCCTTCCTTCGGTCGGCACCCCCCAATGGGGTGCACGGCGCGCCGTTGATCCGCAGACGACCCGCGGCGTGCCAATAGGATGACTGCCCCCACGCTCGCTTCGTTCGCTGCCCCCCGAGGGGGCGCATCAGCACCTTCGGGCGGCCGGGCGGTACTGACATGACCAAGTACAAGATCCCGTGTTCGGTTCTGGTAGTGATCCACACCGGCGACCTGGAGGTGCTGCTGCTCGAACGCACCGACCAGCCGGGATTCTGGCAATCGGTGACCGGCAGCCTCGATCATGCCGATGAGCCGCTGGTCGATACCGCGATCCGGGAAGTCATGGAAGAGACCGGGATCGACGGGGGTCTGCATCGGCTGACCGACTGGCACACGCAGAACGCCTACGACATCTACTCCCAATGGCTGTGGCGCTATGCTCCCGGCGTCAGCCGCAACATCGAACATGTGTTCGGGCTCGAACTGGCGGGCAGGGTGCCGGTGCGGCTGGCCCCGCGCGAGCATCTCTCGTATTGCTGGCTGCCGTTCGAGCAGGCGGCCGACCAATGCTTTTCCCCGAGCAATGCGGCGGCGATCCGCGCATTGCCACGCCACTTGTAGTCGTTGACCGATGGTCAGCGGCGCGCCAGTGTCGCATCATCGAGCTATGCACTACCCAATAGATCATGGCGGGCTGCCCCGATGAGGCGGATTACGGTACTGGCGGCTGTGGCGTCGACGCTGGCGATCGGTGCCTGCTCTGGCTTGCCCGCGCAGAGACACGAACCGTTCCGGTCGCTGCAGGCCGATCCTGACCGTGGCGTGGCGGCGTGCGCCCGGTTCGTGGGGGCCGTGGACGATGCCGTCGATGCCGCCGGCGTGCGCGACGGCGCGGCCTGGCGCATCCCGGGCTATCCGTTCCTCCGGGCCGACCGTCTCGCTGCGGCCGGTCAGCGCTACATGCACGACGACGAGTGGCTCGGGCGCTTGCGCAATCTGGACCGGGAAGGCCGACATTTCGAGCTGGCCAATCTGCCCGAGGATGCCCTTCCGGCCCTGAACGCCCGCGCGGCGCTCGTCGTGCCCGTCAAGCCGCTCGAGGAATCGGTAGACGCTTGCGCCAGCAGGCTGCTTGAGTATTCCCGTCAGAGCCACGGGTTGCCGGCGTCGGTTGCGGTTCCCGACGAATACTCCACCGGCGAGCGGGTGGCGGGGCTCTACTGGGTCTCGCGCATTTCGGTTTCCCGGGGGATCCAGCGGCACCAGCGGGAGGTCGAGCAGACGTTCGCGCAGCCGATCGAGAACCTGCCGGTCCTGGGTAAACTGGTTCGCCACGTGCCTGCATCCGGCTCTGCCGCAGTGGCCTATGCCGGTGTCGAGCCCGGCATGGCGGAACTTGTTGCGCGCAACGCCCCGGTGCTGGAGATCGACACCCATACCGATCACGACCGGTTCGGTACGCCGGAAATCGACGACGACGGTTCGCCCGAAGTGGATGTGGCGCATCCGACCATGTTCGTGCGGGTTGCCAACACGATACTGGACGGCCGGGCGCTCACCCAGATCGTCTACAGCGTATGGTTTCCCTCCCGCCCGAAGACTTCCGCCGGCGACCTGTATGGCGGCTCACTCGACGGCCTCACATGGCGTGTGACTCTCGGGCCGGACGGGCGGCCCTGGGTCTACGACACGATCCACAATTGCGGCTGCTATCACCAGTTCTTCCCGACGCCACGCGCGGTCGCCAAACCGAACCCAAACCCGATCGACGAATGGATGTTCTCGCCGCAGTCGCTGCCCGCGGTCGGACCCGACAGCCGGGTCGTGCTGCGGATCGCCGCCGGAACCCACTATCTGCAGCGCGTGAGCATTGTTCCCGATCCCGTCGACGGCGCGGTATTCGTCTTTGCCGCGGACGACTCGTTGCGATCGATCCTGCTGCGCGACGGCAACCGGCGCAGCCTGTTCGATGTGCACGGCATCGTGCCGGGAACCCGTCGCCTGGAGCGCCTCGCGCTCTGGCCGATGGGCGTGCGCGAAGCCGGCTCGATGCGGCAATGGGGCCGGCATGCCACCGCCTTCGTGGGGCGCCGGCACATGGACGACCCTGAACTGATCAGCCGCTACTTCGAGTTCCGGCCTTGAGCACGGACACGCTCCACGTCGTCACCTTCAACATCCACAAGGGATTCTCGGCGTTCGCCAGACGCCTTACGGTGCACGACCTGCGCGACAAGCTGCGGGCAGTGGGGGCCGATGTCGTGATGCTGCAGGAGGTGCAGGGGATGCACGAGCAGCATGCCGTCCGGCATGCCGACTGGCCGGCCATCCCGCAGTACGAATTCCTGGCTGATTCGCTCTGGTCCGATTTCGCGTATGGACGCAATGCCGTCTACGATCATGGGCATCACGGCAACGCGATCCTGTCGCGCTACCCGATCCGGCGCTGGACCAACGAGGATGTCTCGATGTCGCCGTTCGAACGTCGGGGACTGCTCCATTGCGAGATCGACGTCCCCGGCTGGCCCCTGCCCCTGCACTGCATCGACGTGCACCTCGGACTGCTAGGCATCTGGCGGCGGCAGCAGATGGATCGCCTGCGCTCGCGCATCGAGCAGCGCGTGCCGCCGGGTGTGCCGCTGATCGTGGCCGGTGACTTCAACGACTGGACCCGGCGCAGCGGCTGGAAGCTATCGCGCGAGCTCGGCTTTACGGAGGTATTCGAACACACGAGCGGGCGCGCGGCGCGCAGCTTTCCGGCATCGATGCCGGTGCTCCAGCTCGACCGGATCTACGTCCGTGGCTTCACTGTGAAGCTGGCGCACGTGCATCGCGGCCGGCTGTTCGCGAAATTGTCCGATCACACCGCGCTCTCGGCAATCCTGCAGAGGCAGTGACAGCGCTGCTGTCCGGCAATCAGGTCGTACTGCTCGAGACTGGAGACGCGTTCTTCCCGGCCCTCGCGGCCGCGATCGACGGCGCTCGACGCAGCGTGCATCTCGAAACCTACATTTTCCGCCACGACCGCACCGCCGATGGAATCGCTGGTGCACTGGCGAGCGCGGCACGCCGGGGCGTCGAAGTCCGGCTGCTGGTCGACGGTTTCGGGTCCGCCAATCTCGCGCCGGCGCTCCGGCGCTTGCTCGAACCGGCAGGCGTTGAAGTGCGCGTATTCCGCCCGGAACGCGAGCGATTCCGCCTGCGGCGCGACCGGCTGCGCCGGCTGCACCGCAAGCTCTGCGTGATCGACGAACAGATCGGTTTCTGCGGCGGCATCAACATCCAGGACGATCGCGACGGGGTCGACACGGCCGCCCCCCGCTTCGATTTCGCGGTGCGCGTCGAGGGGCCGGTCGTTGCAGACATGGTGCGGGCCCAGAGACGCCTGTGGCGTCTCGTCGGATGGGCCGCGGGGCGGCTCCCTGAGACGGCGATGTCGGCGGTTCCAGACGGCGCTCCGCTGCCGGGCGGTGTGGCGGCCGCATTCCTGGTCCGCGACAACCTGCGGTACCGGCGCAGCATCGAAGACGCGTACCTCACGGCGATCGAGAACGCCAACAGCGAGATCGTTCTGTGTCACGCGTACTTCCTGCCGGGCCGGCGCTTTCGCAGGGCCCTGCGCGAGGCGGTGGCCAGAGGGGTCAGGGTCCGCTTGCTGCTTCAAGGCAAGAGCGAGCACTTCTGGATGCACTACGCGATGCGGGCGCTCTACGGCAGCATGGTCGATGCCGGGATCGAAATTCACGACTATCAGGCGGGGTGGCTGCATGCCAAGGTGGGCGTCGTGGATCGACGGTGGGCCACGGTCGGGTCATCCAATCTCGATCCGTTCAGCCTGCTGCTCGCCCGGGAAGGCAACATCGAGATCGCCGACGACGGTTTTGCCGCGCGGTTGCTGGCCAGTCTCGACCTGGCGATGTCGGCCCGCGCCGTGGCCGTGCGGCCGGAATTGTGGGCGAGGCGACCGCTGCACGAGCGCCTGCTGTCATGGCTCGCCTATGGCCTCGCCCGTTTCGCCCTCGGGGTGGCGAGGGCGGGGTGGGGGCAGTTCCTGTGACCCTGAATGCACTTTCGCGTCGAGCGCGGCGACCCCGGGCAGCGAGCCGTAGCGCGAAACCCTCAGCGGCTGCCCATCCGAAGTCCTCTCCTCCTTGAGCGCCCCGGGGTATCCCCGACCCCAGGCGCCCATTTTTTTGCGCATGCGCCGGCACCCACTACACTGCTAGCCCGCCTCTCGTGGATCGCCCGCGCATGGACTCCCAGCAAAACAACGCCGTTGCCCCTGCGCCGCCGTGCGTGATGGTGATCTTCGGCGCGTCGGGCGACCTCACCCAACGCAAGTTGATTCCGGCGCTGTTCAACCTGCACCGCAACGGTTTCCTCCCCAACGAGTTCGCGGTGGTCGGCGTCTCGGGCTCGAGCCTGAACGACGATAGCTTCCGGGAACGTGCCGCGGCGTCGATCCGCCTTCATTGCGAAGACTGCGACGATCCCGGGTTTCTCGGGGAAGCGATGCCCCGGCTGCACTATCTGGCGGGACGCACCGAAGATCCGGATACGTACGTCCGACTGAAGGCGCTGCTGCTCAGGGTCCATGCGAGCCATGGCACGCGTGGCAATGTCCTGGTGTATCTCGCAGTACCCCCGGACCAGTTCGCACCGATCGCGCGTGGCCTGCACCAGACCGGACTGATTGCGCCCGGCGGCGATCGCGCGCCCGACGGCAGCTGGTTCCGCATGGTCGTCGAGAAGCCGTTCGGCCGCGACCTTGCATCCGCGCGAGCGCTCAACGGCGAGCTGCTGGCGTGCATGGACGAGTCCCAGATCTACCGCATCGACCACTACCTGGGGAAGGAGACCGTCCAGAACCTGCTGAGCTTTCGGTTCCTCAACGGGATCTTCGAACCGATCTGGAATCGCAACTATGTCGATCACGTACAGGTGACCGTCGCCGAGTCGCTCGGCGTCGAGACGCGGGGTCGCTACTACGACACCCAGGGCGCGCTGCGCGACATCGTCCAGAACCACGTCTTCCAGGTGCTGTGCCTGATCGCGATGGAGCCGCCGTCGTCGCTCGGCAACGAGGAAGTGCGCAACGAAAAGGTGAAAGTGCTGCGGGCGATGCGCCGGCCCCAGGAGGAGGCGCTGTTGCGCGACGCCGTCCGCGGGCAGTACGGCCCCGGCATGGTGGGTGGCGAATCGGTCGCCGGCTATCGCGAGGAAGCGCACGTCGCGCCGGGTTCCGCCACGGAGACGTTCGCCGCGCTCAAGCTGCACATCGACAACTGGCGTTGGGCGGACGTCCCGTTCTACGTCCGCACCGGCAAGCGGTTGCCCGATCGCAACACCCAGATCGTGATCCAGTTCCGCCGGGCGCCGCTCGCCCTCCTGCCGACGGAAACGATGGAGCACGCCAACCGCCTCACGATCCAGGTGCAGCCGCAGGAGCGCATCCAGCTGCGCTTCCAGGCCAAGCGGCCCGGACCCGGCAACCACCTCGCGCAGGTCGAGATGGCGTTCAGCTATGACGATCTGGGCAGTGACGGCCGTACCACTGGTTACGAAACGCTGATCCACGACTGCATGGTCGGCAACCGCATGCTGTTCCTGCGAGCCGACATGGTCGAAGAATCGTGGGATGTCCTGACACCGGTGATCGACCTGTGGCAGGCCCTGCCGCCCCGGGATTTCCCGAATTACGCCGCAGGCAGTTGGGGGCCCGAGGCGGCAGCCCTGATGCTGACGCGCGACGGGCGGCACTGGGTGGATCCGAACGGTTCTGCCCAGGGGTAGCCAGACCGGTCCGGGTCATGGGCTGCGACAACAACCAGCAGCCCATCGGGTTCCGGCGTGATGCGCCCACCGATACACTCTCACCGATGAAAAAACGATGGCTTTCATACTTGATCCTGGGCGCAGGCGCCGTGCTCGCCACCCCGTCGGCGGTCGCCGGCTGCGGCAGCGCGTTCTGCACATTGAACACCACATGGGACGTGCAGGACCTGTCGCGCGGCAGTGGGTCTACTGTGCTCGATCTGCGCTACGAGTTCATCCGGCAGGACCGCCTGCGGACGGGGCACCGGACCATCACGCGCGACAAGGCAACAGCGCTCGACGACGAGGCGGCCGAGCAGTACACCTACAACCGCAACCTCGTTGCCACGATCGACCACACGTTCTCGTCACGATGGGGCGTGACCGCGCAGCTACCGCTGATCGATCGTTCCCATGCGCACGTCAGCGACCCGAGTGGGACGGCGCAATACGAGAGCTGGCAGTTTCGGGCGCCGGGCGATCTGCGCGTCATCGGGCGCTACCGGTTGTCCGGATCCGAGCGTGCCGGGTCCGCCGTCGCGTTGCAGTTCGGTCTCAAGTTTCCGACCGGCGACTACCGTGTCGCGAATGCCGACGGCGTTATTGCGGAACGTATGCTGCAGCCGGGTAGCGGCAGCACCGACCTGATCGTCGGCGCCATCTGGAGCACCCAGCACCCCGGCTCGAAGACCAGCCTGTTCGCCCAGGTCGGGCTGCAACATGCGGTGGTCATCCGTGACGACTATCGACCGGGTGACCTCTACACACTCAACGTCGGGGCTCGCTATGCACTCACGCAGCGAGTATCCGCCTTGTTCCAGTTCAACACGCTGGCGCGCAATCGCGAATCCGGCGCGAACGCCGAGAACCGACTGAGCGGGGGCCTGACGCTGCTCGCGAGCCCGGGCGTCGCTATCGCCATCACTCGGGACATTCAGGCGTACGGGTTCGTGCAACTGCCCTTGTACCGCTATGTCAACGGGGTGCAGTTGACCGCCGACTGGGCGCTGGTCGGCGGCGCCAGCGTCCGGTTCTGACGGCCCGCGGCAGGTATCGGCACCCCGGAAACCAGCCCCCGGATATCGTTCGGAAACTCCGCCACGATCGACGCGGTAATCCGCAGCGTCGAGAGAATCGTCCTGCGCGTCGCCGACCTCTACGGCGACCCCTACTTCGGCGACCGGCGACCGGCGCCCGCGCACGGCCAGGGCCTGGGACCGCTCCGGGAATGTGCTGCTGTGCCGTCGTTCACCAAGACCGTCGCGCCGGGCCTGCGGGTCGGCTGGGCGGGCGCCCGGGCGCTTTCGCGATCAGATCGCGATGTTGAATTTCACCAACACCGTGAGCACTGCGGAACTGAACCAGGTCGTGATCACCCGGTTCCTTGCCAGCGGCGGCGACGACCATCACCTGCGGCGGCTGCGGCAGGCCTTCGCCTTCCAGGTGCAGCGAATGTCAGCCGCCATCGAATCCTCGTTTCCGCCGGACTGCAAGGTCACGCGATCCGCTGGCGGCCAGGCGCTGGGCATGACAACCCCCCCAGTCTTCCTGCGGTTGGGCATCGCCCGGTGCGGCGGCATTGTGATCCTGCAGCCGCAGCGATACAGTCCGCCGCAGTCGGCTGATCGTCGGCAAATCGGGGGAGAGAGCCGCTTGATTCCGGTGCTGCAGCGAACGTTTTGGTGGGCAGCCGTGTCGTGCGTCTGGCTCGTGTCCGCAAGTGTCGGCGCGCAGGACCCCTGGCCGGTCCGGCCGGTGCGCCTGGTGGCGCCGTTCACGCCGGCGGGTGCCACCGACATCCTCGCTCGTCTGACGGCCGATGCCCTGGGCAGGCGGCTCGGCCAGAACGTGATCGTCGAGAATCGCCCCGGCGCCGGTGCTGTCCTGGGTGGCGAAGTGGTGGCCCGCGCAACCGCCGACGGCTACACGCTGCTCATGGCGCCATCGACGGTCTATGCCGCCGGTGTATCGCTGTACGCGCGGCCCAGGTTCGACCTGATGCGCGACTTCACCCCCGTGGCCACCGTGGCGTTCGTGCCGCATGTGCTGGTGGTCGATCCGGCGCTCGGTGCCAACGACGTCCGGCAGCTGATCGCCATCGCGAAGGGGCGCACCGACGGACTCATCATGGCGTCGCAAGGCGTCGGCACCATCTCGCACCTCGAAGGCGAACTGTTCCAGCACATGGCGGGAATCCGCATGGTGCATGTCCCCTACAAGGGCAGCGCGCCAGCGCATCTCGACCTGATCGCCGGGCGTGTGAACGTGATGTTCGACAGCGTTGCGGCGGCCTTGCAGCACATCCGATCGGGCAAGCTCAAGGCCGTGGCGGTAACCTCGGCGACACGCATCCCGGCGCTGCCGGAGGTGCCCACGATGGCGGAGGCGGCGCTGCCGGGCTACTTGGCCGAATCCTGGCTCGGCGTGTTTGCGCCGGCAGCGACCCCGAGACCGGTGATCGCACGGCTGGTCCGCGAACTGTCGCAGCTTGCCGCCGATCCGGTGTTCCGGCAGCGTCTGGCGGAGCAGGGGTTTGAATCGCGTGCGCTCGGCCCTGACGCCTACGCGGCCCTGATGAGGCGCGAAACCGAGTACTGGGCCGTGGTGGTGAAGCGCGCCGGCATTTCGTTGGACTAGCCGTGGGACCGCTCGCCGGCATGCGGGTGCTCGATCTGACGCGAGTGCTTGCCGGACCGCTGTCCGGGCAGATCCTGGCCGACATCGGGGCCGACGTCGTCAAGGTCGAACGCCCCGGTACCGGCGACGACACGCGAGCCTGGGGACCGCCGTTCCTGCGCGATGCCGCCGGCAACGAGACCCGGGAGAGCACCTATTTCCTGTGCGCCAATCGCGGCAAACGGTCGATCGCCATCGATCTCGCCCATGCTGATGGTCAGGCACTGGTGCGTGAGCTCGCTGCCGGTGCCGATGTGCTGATCGAGAACTTCAAGGTCGGCGACCTGGCCCGCCACGGCCTTGACTATTCCGCGATCCGATCGGTGAATCCGCGCCTGGTCTATTGCTCGGTCACCGGGTATGGCCAGACCGGTCCCTATGCCGCGCGGCCGGGATACGATCCCATCGCCCAGGCGCTCGGCGGCCTGATGAGCGTGACCGGGGAGCGCGACGACCTGCCGGGCGGCGGTCCGCAACGTGCCGGCGTCGCCGTCATCGATGTGATGACCGGCGTCTATTCGGCACTGGGTATCGTGGCCGCGCTGATGCATCGCAATGCGACCGGTCGCGGCCAGCATGTCGACATGTCGCTGCTCGATGTGCAGGTCGCGACCATGGTCAACACGGCGCAGGCGTGGCTCGGCGCGGGCGTCGTGACCAGTCGTGTGGGCAGCGGTCATCCGAGCGTCGTGCCATCGCAGATTTTCCTCGCGAGCGATGGGCACGTCATGCTCACCGCCGGCAACGACGCGCAGTTCGAACGCTTCTGCGATGCCGCCGGCTGCCGCCGGTTGCTCGACGACGCCCGCTTCACCACCAATGAGGCGCGGGTGCGGCATCGCGATCATGTGATCCCGGC
>JAYTTO010000137.1:0-11024 GCA_043744975.1 Betaproteobacteria bacterium
TGGCGCGTGCGCGGCGAAGAACACATGTGGACGCCCGACGGCATTGCCAAGCTGCAGCACAGCGTGCGCGCCAACAAGTTCGAGACGTACAAGGAATACGCGCAGATCATCAACGACCAGTCGCACCGCCACATGACGCTGCGCGGGCTGTTCGAGTTCAAGCTCGACCCTGCGAAGGCCGTGCCGCTCGACGAGGTCGAGCCCGCGTCCGAGATCGTCAAGCGCTTCGCGACCGGCGCCATGTCGCTCGGCTCGATCAGCACCGAGGCGCACGCCAACCTGGCGGTTGCGATGAACCGCATCGGCGGCAAGTCGAACACCGGCGAGGGCGGTGAAGACCCGGCGCGCTACCGCAACGAGCTGAAGGGCATCCCGATCAAGCAGGGCACGAAGTTCAGCGACGTGATCGGGCCGGGGAACATTCAGGTCGACTTCGAGTTGAACGCGGGTGATTCCCTGCGCTCGAAGATCAAGCAAGTGGCGTCTGGCCGCTTCGGTGTGACGACCGAGTACCTGCAGTCGGCCGACCAGATCCAGATCAAGATGGCGCAAGGCGCGAAGCCCGGCGAAGGCGGCCAGTTGCCCGGCGGCAAGGTGACCGACTACATCGGCAAGCTGCGCCACTCGGTGCCCGGCGTGGGCTTGATCTCACCGCCGCCGCACCACGACATCTACTCGATCGAAGACCTCGCGCAACTCATTCACGACCTGAAGAACGCGAACTCGCGCGCGAGCATCAGCGTCAAGCTCGTCAGTGAAGTGGGTGTGGGCACGGTGGCCACGGGTGTGGCCAAGGCGAAGGCCGACCACGTGGTGATTGCGGGCCACGACGGTGGCACCGGCGCCTCGCCTTGGAGCTCGATCAAGCACGCCGGCACGCCGTGGGAATTGGGGCTGGCTGAGACTCAGCAAACATTGGTTTTAAATAGACTCCGGGGTCGAATCGCGGTGCAAGTCGACGGCCAGATGAAAACCGGCCGCGACGTGGTGATCGGCGCGCTGCTCGGCGCCGACGAGTTCGGTTTTGCCACGGCGCCGCTGGTGGTCGAGGGCTGCATCATGATGCGCAAGTGCCACCTCAACACCTGTCCGGTGGGCGTGGCGACGCAGGACCCGGTGCTGCGCCGCAAGTTCACGGGCCAGCCCGAGCACGTGGTCAACTTCTTCTTCTTCGTGGCCGAGGAACTGCGCGGCTACATGGCGCAACTGGGGGTCCGCCATCTGGTAGACCTGATCGGCCGCAGCGACCTGCTTGAGATGCGTCGCGGCATCGAGCACTGGAAGGCGCGAGGCCTCGATTTCTCGCGCATCTTCCACCTGCCCGACATGGCCGCGGAGGTGGCCCGCCACAACGTCGAGACCCAGGATCACGGCCTCGACCGCGCGCTCGACCATCGACTGATCGAACTCGCCGCCCCGGCGCTCGAACGCCGCGAACCGGTGGCGATCGACATGCCGATCCGCAACGTCAACCGCACCGTCGGCACGATGCTGTCGTCGGAAGTCGCGCGCCGCTACGGGCACGAAGGTCTTCCCGACGACACCATCCATGTGCGGTTCGCGGGTTCGGCCGGGCAGAGCTTCGGCGCCTTCCTCGCCCGCGGCATCACGCTCGACCTGATCGGCGAAGGCAACGACTACGTCGGCAAGGGCCTGTCGGGCGGACGCATCGTCGTCCAGCCCTCGCCCAAGTTCCGCGGCAATCCCGGCGAGAACATCATCGTCGGCAATACCGTGCTGTATGGCGCCGTCCTCGGTGAAGCCTACTTCCGCGGCGTTGCCGGCGAGCGTTTCTGCGTCCGCAATTCTGGCGGCCACGCGGTGGTCGAGGGCGTCGGCGACCACGGCTGCGAGTACATGACCGGCGGCACCGTCGTCGTCCTCGGCATGACCGGGCGCAACTTCGCGGCCGGCATGTCCGGCGGCATCGCCTATGTGTACGACGAAGACGGCAGCTTCGCGTCACGCTGCAACCTGTCGATGGTGGCGCTCGAACCGGTGCTGGCCGAAGCCGGGCAGGAGGCGCGCCTCAACCGCGACCTATGGCATATGGCGACGTCGGACGAGGCGGTGCTGCGCCGTTTCGTCGAAAATCACGCGCGCTACACGGGCAGCGCCCGGGCGAAGGAAATCCTCGAGACCTGGAATGCGTCGCGGGCGCGCTTCGTCAAGGTGTTCCCGGCCGAGTACCGCCGAGCCCTCGGCGAAATGGCCGCCAGCGGCCGCAAGCTCGCCGCATAGCACTACTGACCATGAATATCGGATGAATCGGATCGGATCGGAATCGAATGGGCAAGGTAACGGGCTTCATGGAATACCAGCGGCTCTCCGAAGTGGCGGAGCCGCCGCGGGAGCGACTCAAGCACTGGAGCGAGTTCATCGGCCACCTGAAGGACGACGAGGCCAAGGTCGAGGGCGCGCGCTGCATGGACTGCGGCACCCCGTTCTGCATGCAGGGATGCCCGGTCAACAACATCATTCCCGACTGGAACGACCTCGTGTTCCGCCAGAACTGGCGCGAGGCGCTCGATGTCCTGCATTCGACCAACAACTTTCCCGAGTTCACCGGGCGCGTCTGCCCGGCCCCGTGCGAAGCCGCCTGCACGCTCAACATTGACAACGCCCCGGTCGGCATCAAGTCGATCGAGCACGCGATCATCGACAAGGGCTGGGAACTCGGCTGGGTCGTGCCGCAGCCGCCGGCGACGTCAACGGGCAAGCGCGTGGCCGTGGTCGGCTCGGGCCCTGCCGGCCTCGCCACCGCCCAGCAGCTGGCGCGCGTCGGCCACGCGGTCGTGCTGTTCGAGAAGAGCGACCGCATCGGCGGCTTGCTGCGCTATGGCATTCCCGATTTCAAGATGGAGAAGTCGCACATCGACCGGCGCATCGAGCAGATGCAGGCCGAAGGCGTCGAGTTCCGCCCCGGGGTTCTGGTCGGGGACGGCGCGACTGGCGCAGTGGACGGATCGACCGGGCCCGCGGTGCTGTCGGCCGCGTCCGTGCTCGCCGATTTCGATGCCGTCGTGCTGGCGGGCGGAGCCGAACAGCCGCGCGACCTCCAGGTGCCGGGGCGCAACCTGAAGGGCCTGCATTTCGCGATGGACTTCCTGCCGATGCAGAACAAGGTCGTCGCGGGCGACACCGTTTCCGGTCAGATTTCCGCCAAGGGCAAGCACGTGATCGTCATCGGTGGCGGCGACACCGGGTCCGACTGTGTCGGCACCTCCAACCGCCAGGGCGCCCTGTCCGTCACCCAGTTCGAGCTGATGCCGCAGCCGCCGGAACACGAGAACAAGCCGCTGATTTGGCCCTACTGGCCGCTCAAGCTGCGCACCTCGTCATCGCACGAGGAAGGCTGCGACCGCGACTGGGCGGTGTCGACCAAGGAATTCAAGGGCAAGGACGGCATGGTCACCGCGCTGGTCGCCTGCCGGGTCGAATGGATCAAGGATGCGAACGGGCACATCAAGATGCAGGAGGTCCCGGACTCGGCGTTCGAACTGCAGGCCGATCTCGTGCTGTTCGCGATGGGGTTCGTGTCGCCGGTCGCGAAGGTACTCGACGCGTTCGGGGTCGACATGGACGCCCGCGGCAATGCCCGCGCCGCCACCGACGGTAACCGGAGCTACCAGACGAGGGTCCCGAAGGTGTTTGCGGCGGGCGACATGCGCCGTGGCCAGTCGCTCGTGGTGTGGGCGATCCGCGAGGGCCGCCAGTGCGCCCGCGCCGTCGACGAATTTCTCATGGGCGGGAGCGATCTCCCACGCTAGTGACCACCCCCCCAGCCTTCCTCCGGTCGGCACCCCCCAATGGGGGGCTGCTTGCTTGGGGCGGCCCGGCGCTGCGGGCAGTCGCGCTGTCCTTCACGGCGCGGGATCCTGTCGGGTAAGCTCCGGGCCGCGCTGCCAGGCGGTTCGGACATCGTCCGGACGACCTCACGCTGATTCCTCAACGCTGGCTCACTCCTCCAGCCCGTCGCCGCTCCGGTACCGTCGCCCGAATGAACACTCCGCTCCGCAACGACACCTTCATTCGCGCGCTGCGGCGCCAGCCAACGCCGCACACGCCGATCTGGATCATGCGCCAGGCCGGGCGCTATCTGCCCGAGTACAACGCCACCCGCGCCCGGGCCGGCAGTTTCCTGGACCTGTGCAAGAGCCCGGACTACGCGACCGAGGTCACGTTACAGCCGCTCGATCGATTTGCGCTCGACGCGGCGATCTTGTTCTCCGACATCCTCACCATTCCCGACGCGATGGGATTGGGGCTGTATTTCGCGGAGGGCGAGGGCCCGCGCTTTGAGCATCCGCTGCGCGACGAGAGCAGCATCCGCGCCTTGCGCGCGCCCGATCCGTACGCGGCGCTGCGCTATGTCACCGATGCCGTGTCACAGATCCGCAAGGCCCTCGACGGGCGCCTGCCGCTGATCGGTTTTTCCGGCAGCCCGTTCACGCTCGCCTGCTACATGATCGAAGGCCAGGGCGGCACCGAGTTCGAGCGGGTCAAGACCATGCTCTACTCGCGCCCCGACCTGCTGCACCGGGTGCTCGAAGTCAATGCCGAGGCGGTGACGGCCTACCTGAACGCGCAGATCGCGAGTGGCGCCCAGGCCGTGATGCTGTTCGACACCTGGGGCGGTGCCCTGTCCGAAGCCGCCTATCGCGAGTTCTCCCTGGCCTACCTGCAACGGATCGTTGCCGGGCTCGTGCGCGTGCAGGACGGCGAGCAGATCCCGGTGATCGTGTTCACCAAGGGCGGCGGCGTATGGCTGGAGCATATCGCTGCGATCGGCTGCGACGCCGTCGGGCTCGACTGGACGGTCGACATCGGCAGCGCCCGCGCCCGCATCGGCGATCGTGTGGCGCTGCAGGGCAACCTCGATCCGTCGGTGCTGTTCAGTTCGCCCGAGGTCATCCGGCGCGAGGCCGGTCGGGTCCTGGCGTCGTTCGGCGACGGCAACGGTCACGTCTTCAATCTCGGCCACGGCGTCTCCCGCTTCACCCCGCCGGAGCATGTCGCGGCGCTGGTCGATGCCGTCCACGAGATCTCCCGCGCCGGACGCTGAGTTCGGAACGAAATGTGCCGGAAAGGCGCGCCGATAGTGGACTTATGCACAATATGCGCAAGCCGGCGCGGGTCTGCGCCCGCCCCTGCCGGGAAGTCGCTGCCAAAAGTGCAACCAACTGTTTTGCAACGCAATCGTTGCGCTCTGGCGACCCTGCAGGGGTCATCCCGGCATTCGGGAAACTTTCTCCTTGACAGCGGCCCCGGATCTTCATCAACAGATCTATCCACAGCCCCGTGCGACGCCATTTTTCCCTTTTGGCGGGAGTACTTGGACGTTTTTTCGCGGTTCCGTCGCAGGTTCTGACCGCGTTGCGGCAACCATGACCTACGTCCGCGTAGCGCTCGATGTCCCGCTGGATCGGCTGTTCGATTACCGGTGCGACGATGCGCGCGACGACGCTGTCGGGCGGCTCGTCGTCGTGCCGTTCGGCCGCGGCCGCAAGGTCGGCGTCGTGATAGCGGTGAGCAACCGGACCGATGTCGCGGACGAGCGCATCCGGCCGGTGCTGCGCGTGGTGCGGGATTTGCCGGCGTTGCCGGCCGCGACGCTCGACCTGCTGCGGTTCTGTCATCGCTACTACCACCATCCGCTCGGAGCCACGGTCGCGAATGCGCTGCCGACGGCGCTTCGGCGACCCGATGGGACTGCGTTGGGACCGCGCGTCGGCTATCGCCCGGCGCCCGATCCGGAGGGTGTAGACCGCAAGGTGGTGCCGACCCGTGCGGTGGCCCAGCATGCGCTGCTGACGCTGATCCACGCGCGCGGCGTGCTGCCTGTCGCCGAGGTGACCGCGAGCGGACCTTCGGCCGTGCGCGCCGCGCGGTTGCTGCTGAAAGCCGGCTGGATCGGGCAATGCGCGGTCGCCGAACCGGACGAGCCCGTGCCAGGTGCCGCCACTGCGTCGATGGCGGCGGCGACCCCGTTGAACGCAACACCTTCGCAGCGGCTGGTGGTGGAGACCGTCCGCGCCACCTTCGGCACATTCCGCTGTCATCTCCTGCATGGCGTCACCGGCAGCGGCAAGACCGAGGTCTACCTGCAACTGATCGAAGCCGCACTTGCGCTGGGGCATCAGGCCCTGTTGCTGGTGCCGGAGATCAACCTCACCCCGCAGCTCGAGGCGGCGCTGGAACAGCGCTTCGGCCGCGAGCGCCTGGTCACGCTGCACAGCGGCGTCGCCGAAGGCGAGCGCCTGCAGCGCTGGCTGCGCGCCGTGCGCGGCCAGGCTGCCATCGTCGCCGGCACCCGGCTCGCCATCTTCACGCCCCTGCCGAGGCTGGGGCTGGTGATCGTGGACGAGGAGCACGACGGCTCCTACAAGCAGCAGGAAGGGTTGCGCTACAGCGCCCGCGATGCGGCCGTGTTCCTGGCGAAGGCGCGGTCGATACCGGTGCTGCTCGGTTCGGCGACGCCGTCGCTCGAAAGCTACGCAGCGGCACGCAGCGGGCGCTACGCCCTGCTCGAACTGCCGACCCGTGCCGCCAGCCGTCCGCCGCTCATCCGTACCATCAGCACCCACGGCGTGAAACTGCGCGAGGGGCTGGCGCCGGCCATGATCGACGCGCTGGCTGGCGCGCTGGAACGTAGCGAGCAGAGCCTGGTGTTCATCAATCGCCGCGGTTTCGCCCCGACCCTCTTCTGTCACGAATGCGGTTGGGTCGCGCCGTGCCTTCGGTGCAGTGCGCGGCTCACCTTCCACGCCCGCGGGGAGCGCCTGCGCTGCCATCACTGCGGTCACGAGGAAGCGGTGGCGCGCTCGTGCCCCACCTGCGGCAATCAGGATCTGCGCGCGTTGGGCGAGGGCACCCAGCGCATCGAACGCGCGCTGCAGGAGCGCTTCCCGGAGGCGCGGATCGCGCGCGTCGACCGCGACACTACGCAGCGCAAGCAGGCCTTTGCCGATTTGCGCCGCGAGATCGGCGACAACCGGGTCGACATCCTGGTCGGCACCCAGATGCTGGCCAAGGGCCACGATTTCCCGCGGCTCACGACCGTCGGCGTGCTCGGCGCCGACCTCGCCCTGCTCGCGGCCGACTTCCGCGCCGAGGAGCGGTCGTTCGCGCTGCTGCTGCAGGTGGCGGGCCGTGCCGGGCGCGGCACCCTGCCGGGGCAGGTGCTGATCCAGACGGCATTTCCGGACCATCCGTTGTATCGGGCGGTGGTGGCGCAGGACTACGCCGGGTTCGCCGCCGGCCAGCTGGCCCTGCGCTCGAGCAGCGGTTTTCCGCCCAGCCTCTACCAGGCGCTGCTGCGTGCCGAGGCCTCGACCGAGACCCAGGTGTTCGGCTTTCTCGACAACGCGCGGCGGCTGGCGGTCCCTGCCGACCCGGCGCTGACCGTCTACGATCCCGCCGCGGCGCGGGTGGCCCGGGTCGCTGGCCGCTGGCGTGGCCAACTGCTGGTGCAGAGCGCTGCGCGCAGCACGCTGCACGGGTTTCTCGACGGCTGGCTGCCGCGCCTCGAATCGAACCGGGTGCGTTGGTCGATCGACGTCGATCCGATGGAGATGTGACCCGGGCGCACATTTCGCCCGCAGTCGCCACGGCAACGCGGCAGCCGCGGGTGGTGCGTCTATAATCGCGGCCTTTTCCGGCTCCGCCTGCCATGTCCGCAGCACCCGTCACCGACCTCAGGACTCACCTCGCGGCGCTGTTCGAATCCGCCCTCGACGCGTTCGCCCCCGAGGCCCGCGGCACTGCGGTCACGCTGGAGCGGCCGAAGCAGGCCAGCCACGGCGACTACGCCTGCAATCTCGCGCTGCAGCTGTCGCGGCAACTGCGGCGCAATCCGCGCGAGATCGCCACCGCCCTCATCCAGAACCTGCCGGAATCGCCCTACGTGGCCCGGACCGAGATCGCCGGCGCAGGCTTCATCAACATCTTCCTGCAGCCCGCGGCCAAGCGCGATGTCGTGCGCCGCATCTTCGCCGCCGGCGAACGCTACGGGCACTCCACCCTTGGGCAGGATCGTCGCGTCCAGGTCGAATTCGTGTCCGCCAACCCGACCGGGCCGCTGCATGTCGGTCACGGTCGCGGCGCGGCCTACGGGTCGGTGCTGTCGAACCTGCTGGCGGCCTCGGGTTTCGAGGTCACGCGCGAGTTCTACGTCAACGATGCCGGCCGCCAGATGGACATCCTGGCGCTCTCGGTCTGGCTGCGCTACCTGCACGCCTGCGGTCAGGAATCCGCGTTCCCGGCGGACGGCTATCGCGGCGACTACGTGCGCGACATCGCTGCCCAGCTTGCCGGCGCCCACGGCGATCGGCTGGTTCATCCGGCCGCTGCGCTACCTGCCGCGGCCGCCGGGGAGGATGCCGATGCGGCGCTCGACGCCCTCATCGGCGCCGCCAAGACGACCCTGGGCGAAGACTGGTGGACGGTGCACCGGTTTGCGCTGGATGCGATGCTCGCCGACCAGCGCAGCGACCTGGGTGAGTTCCGCGTGCATTACGACGTGTGGTACTCCGAGCAGTCGTTGCATACCAGCGGGGCGGTCGAGCGCGCCCTCCAGCGGCTGCAGGACGGTGGGCACCTCTATGTCCAGGACGGCGCCCTGTGGTTCCGCTCCACCACCTTCGGCGACGAGAAGGACCGCGTGGTCCGCCGCGACAACGGTGCCTACACCTACTTCGCGTCCGACATCGCCTATCACGCCGAGAAGTTCGACCGCGGCTTCGACGTCGTGATCGACGTATGGGGGGCGGACCATCACGGCTACATCCCGCGCGTGAAGGGCGCCTTGCAGGCGCTCGGCTACGATCCGGCTCGCCTCGAGGTCGCGCTGGTGCAGTTCGCGGTGCTGTTCCGCGGCGGCGAGAAGGTCGCGATGGGCAAGCGGTCGGGCGATTTCGTCACCCTGCGCGAACTGCGCGAGGAAGTCGGCAACGACGCGGCCCGGTTCTTCTATGTGCTGCGCAAGAGCGACCAGCACCTCGACTTCGACCTCGATCTCGCGAAGTCGCAGAGCAACGACAACCCGGTCTACTACATCCAGTATGCCCATGCGCGCGTCTGCAGCGTGCTGCAGGGCTGGGGCGGCGATGAAGCCGGCCTCGCCGCCGCCGCGCTCGACTGTCTCGACAGCGTCGCCGAGATGCAGTTGCTCCAGTTGCTGATCGATTATCCGGAGACCATCGAAGCGGCTGCACGCGACTTCGCGCCGCATGCGGTCGCGTTCCACCTGAAGGACATCGCGGCCGCCTTCCACAGCTGGTACAACGGCACCCGTTTCCTGGTCGAGGACGTGGCCGCACGCGACGCCCGCCTTGCACTGGCGGTGGCGACCCGCAACGTCCTGCGCGCGGGCCTGGCCCTCCTCGGCGTGACCGCGCCGGACAAGATGTAGCCGCATGGCCAGTCGCGACTACAAGGACCAGGGCGGTCCGGCCCGCGGTGGGCGCGGCGCGCCGAAGCGCAAGGGCGGCAGCCCGATCGCCGTTGGCATCGTGATCGGGGTCCTGCTCGGCCTCGCGGCCGCACTCGGCGTCGCCCTGTTCATCAGCAAGGGGCCGAGTCCGTTCACGGACCGCAAGTCGGCGCCAGCCACGGCCCCTGCGGCGGAGTCGAAACCGGAAGCGAAGCCCACCGCGAAGGCGGCCGAGGCGGAAAAGCCCCAGCCGGCCGGGACGACCGGCCGGGCTCCCGTCCCGCCCAAGGCAGTCTCGTCCCAGGACGCAAAATCCGATACCGTCAATCTGACGTTCTATGGGATCCTCGAAGGCAGGGAGCAGGTGTTGCCGGGGAAGGGACCGCTGCCATCGGTGCCGCCCAACGAGCGCAAGATCTACCTGCAGGTGGGCGCGTTCCACAGCGCCAGCGAGGCGGACGACCTCAAGGCGCAGCTTGCATTATCCGGGGTCGAAGCGAAGATACAGGCGGTTCGTCTGTCCCCGGGCGACAAGCTTGTGCACCGGGTGCGTCTCGGTCCGTTCAATGCCGAGGAGGCGCTGTGGTCGAAGAAGCTGCTCGAGGACCAGAAGATCGAGGCCATCGTTATTTACGTGCAGGAAAAGCCGAGCCCCCGGTGACCCCGGGTGCATTCACAGGAGGTGACATGAAGGTGCTGAAACAGATCGCGTTCGCGCTCATTCTTGGTGCTGCCGGTTCGCTGCAGTTCGCAGCCGCGGCGCCGGTCCCGGACAAGGACTACAAGGCCCTCTCGCAGGTCCAGCCGACCGAAGCCCCGGGCAAGGTCGAAGTGCTCGAGTTCTTCCAGTACGGCTGCGGCCACTGCTACGACCTCGAGCCGACCCTGAAGTCCTGGGTCCACAAGAAGCCGAAGGACGTCAAGTTCCGCTACGTCCCGACGGTCTGGGACGAGTCGCGCGTGCCGCTCGCCAAGACCTATTACGCCCTGGAGGCACTCGGCTTGGTCGAGCAGTTCCACGACAAGGTCTACGACGCCATCCACCAGAAGCAGGTGCGCCTGAACGACCGCGACGCGATGTTGAAGTGGATCGCCCAGCAGCCAGGCATCGACGCCAGGAAGTTCGAGGAGGCCTACGACTCCTTCGGCGTGAACAACAAGGTGCAGCGCGCCGCGCAGATGACCAAGGCGTTCCGGATCAGCGGCACGCCGACGATCGCGGTCAACGGCAAGTACCTGACCGGGCCGTCGTTCGCCGTCGACGAAGCCAAGGGCGGCGTCGACTACGCCAGGTTGACGCAGACGCTCGACGACCTGATCGGCATGGAGCGCAAGAAGAAGTAGTCCGGCGTTGCCGTCCCGCCCGGTCGGCGCCGGGCGGATGGCCCGCGGGGGACGCATGCGCGAAAAGGTGATCATCACCGGGGCGTCCTCCGGCATCGGTGCCGCGCTGGCCCGCGAGTACGCGCGGCGCGGTGCCACGCTCGGGCTGATCGCGCGGCGCACCGACCGGCTCGAAACGCTCGCGCGCGAACTGGATGTCCCGGTCACTATCTACACTGCCGACGTCCGCGATCGCGCCGCCCTGCTC
>JAYTTO010000138.1:0-4945 GCA_043744975.1 Betaproteobacteria bacterium
GTTGCCCTGATGGATGGGCACCCGCCCCTGCAGATCGGGCAGGGCGAAATTGGTCTGCCCGTCGCCGCCGTACGTCGTGCCGATCACCGTGAACAGCACGTCGTAGTCCCGGATCGACAGGAGTTGGCCGTTGCAGAAGGCCCATTCCTGCGGCGCGAAGGTGCCGGCGAACAGCCTTATCTCACCGTAGTAGGCTTGACTCATCTGTCACTCCTGCTGATCTCGACTGCGGGCGACGTGCGCACGGGCACCTCCGGGGATCACTCAATTCCGCGACGGGAAGATGCCCTGCAACGCGATCATGTAGCTCACGACTGCATAGGGCTGCATGTTCAAGTGGGCCTGGCCACCACCGGCGGTCTGCACGGCAGCCGGATGCATCGCTGCAACGGCCCCCCCGGGTGCCCGATAGAGCAGCGGCCCGCCGCGCGGGCGCGCGGCAGGCGCGGCGTTGCTCGGCACGCCGGTGTTGGCGAGATCGGCGCTGGCGTTCAGCGTGTGAGTGTGCGCGGGCATCTGCCCGGCAGTGAGCGCAACGCCCTCGGCGCCGCCCCCGGCGCCCTGAGGCAAGTCGGGCGAGACATGAACCGGCGCGCGGCCCCGTAGGTCCGGCAAGGCAAAGGTCTGCCGGCCATCGCCCCCGTACATTGTGCCCAGCAGGGAGAACAAGGCGGTGTTCTGCACAATCGGCACGAGCTGCCCGTTACATAGCGCCCAGTTCCTGGCAGGGAAGTTGAAGGCGGTGATCGTGACCTGTCCGAGAAAGGGTTGTGTCATTGCTGCTTCTCCCTGTGCTGCCGTAGCAGGATCTAGCTGAAGATCGCCTGGTAACGCACGCCGGAGGCGTCTGCCCCGATCGGCACGAGAAAGATGTCGAGTTCGGGGAACCGCCGGTGATGCAGCCGGTAGGTGCGCTGCGGCAGGATCGGCGCCGGCGGGCCGGCGAAGATCAGCGAAAACGGTTGGCGGCCTCCCGAGGCTCCGCCGCGCAGCGGCTCGACTTCGATGAGTTCCGCCGAAACCCCCGATGCATCAGCATCCATCAGCGCAAAACGCTCGCCGCGCACCTCGGCAAAATCGTCAACGGTCAGCATGGCTGCGCGCGCGCCCGGCGACCACTGCGCACGATGCCTCCCACGCCGACGAACCCGGCCAGGATCCACACCCAGGCGGCAGGTTCCGGCACCGCCCGCGTCAACAGATCGATACGGAACTCGCCGAAGGCATTGCCGGTTCCATTGCCCCGGTCCACGAAGACGAGGTCATCCAGGTTGAACAGCACCGAATGCGGTCCGGCGAGCGACACGCCGACCCCACCGGTCACACCGGAGAAGCCGGCATTGCCGAAGCCGTCGAAGGCAAAGACATCGATCCCCACGATCTCCCGGCCCGGCGCGACGAGACCATCGAACTCATAGCGGGCATGCTCGCCGCCCTGTCCGAAATAGCCCGTGACGAGGGCGGTGCCAGTGTCGGCACCCCCGGCGACACGCAGCAGGATCGAGTTGTCGGCGAACTGGATCGATTCGCCCGGCAGCATGAACACGCTGCCGATGCCGCTCGCATCACCGGCGACGATGCCCGTCGCCGGATCGACGCTGTCGGACACGGCAATGGGCGTCGCGTCGCCACTCGAACCGCCGGGTGCGATCAGCCTTATGGTGACCGGATTGTCGAGCGCAGCCTGGGCCGGAACCGCGAAGACCGCCGACATCACCAGGACGGTGCCGCAGAGGAGCCGACTCAGGGATCGGGGTGGGCGTGGATCACTCATGGCGGCTCCAGCGAATCTACCGGATGACAGATTATGCCGTCATCAGATCACGCCCGACATTCATAGTCAATCGATACCGCGATGACATTTGCAACCCGCAGTGCGGGTGTCGCCGGCAGCGAACATGCCGCATCGCAGCATCACGCTTCTTCGGCGCCCGTCGCCACCATGCCGAACCAGCCCTCGATGCTGATGAGGCCGCCCTCCTTCGCCGCACGGCCCCGATCCTTGGCCGGCAGATCGTCCTGGATCAGGTCGATGCGCTTCCAGCCGGCGAGCGGCGTGTCGCAGTCAGCCCGCGGCACGTAGCGCGACGCCTTCACCTTCTCGTAGCGGTGGACATAGCGCGGGCAATTCGGCCACACCTCCGTGACGTTCACGCGCACGACCAACTGCGCCTCCACGAATTCCATCAGCAGCGGATCGTTCGGATCGATGGTGGCCTCGCCCTGCACGCGCATGCGGTTGGGCGTCGTGAGGTCGATGAACAGCATCCCGACCTTGGCATTGCCGGTGACGTTGCCGGCCGAGTAGAACATGCCATTGCCGTCGAACAGCGGGAAGGCGATGGTCTTGCTGTCGACCGCGCGCACGTACCCCGGATCGCCGCCCTTGTACGACACCGTCGGCCGGCCTTCGTGATCGATGGTCGACAGGAAGAACATGTCGCGGCTCTCGATGAACGCGCGATCCATGTCGCCCAGTTCGGTGTGGATGGCCAGCGCCTCGATCTGGTCGGCGACCCGGCGGGTGTCGTGCTGGTCCTGCAGGACGCGGTGCTGCTGCCCGTACAAACGGCTCATGTGAATCCTCCCGTTGCTGTGGTTTTGTCGTAGGTCGACGCGAGGGCGCGCCGGCCAGTCGAGCGTAGCAGAAGCACGCGGCGGCAGCGCCGCGGCAACCGCATCGAATAGCTACGGCAGCGCGAACACCGTGACGGTCATCGAGCCTGGCTGCGTCTGCCAGAAAGCGGCGGCCATGCCGGAGACGACAGCCACATACTGCTTGCCGTCGACGGCATAGCTGATCACCCCGCCGGTCACAGAGCCGCCGCAGTTAAAGCGGTAGAGGACATTGCCGTCCGACTCGTCGAGGGCCACGAAGTCGCCGGTCAGTTCACCGGTGAAGAGCACGCCGCCCGCCGTCGCCGTCACGGCCGCCAGCATCGGACGCGACGCGTGATACTTCCAGAGTACGTCGCCGGTGGACGCCTTGATCGCCGTGAGCCAACCGCGCGACTTCTCCACCGGGTCGGGCTTGAACGAGCCGCCCATGAAGAGCTGTCCGGCGATGAACCGCGCCTCGTCGTCCTTCTTGTAGACGCCGCACCAGTCGACCGCGGGTGCCACCATCGTGTCGGTGCGCGGGTTGAGGGCAGGAATGCTCCACTCCATGCCGCCGAGGTAGCCGGGGCAGGTGTACACCCCTTCCTCGGTCAGCGACGCATCGACGTTCGAGCGGGTAGTCACCGGCACCGCATACAGTTGTTCGTGCGTCGTTCGATCGACGAGCCACAGCAGGCCATCCTTGCCGCCCATGGTCACCACCTCGCGCATCGCCCCGCCGATGTTCGCGGTGAACAGCGGGCTGACGACCGGCAGATCCCAGTCGTGAGTGTCGTGCGGCACGCCCTGCTTGTACCACTGCAGTTCGCCGGTGCGCGCGTTCAGCACGACCATGGCGTTGGTGTAGAGGTTGGCGCCCGGGCGCTGGCTCGCGAAAAAGTCCGGCGCCGGGTTGCCGACCGGCACATAGATCAGAGCCTTCGCGCTATCGAGCGATGGCGTGGTCCAGATGGCCCCGCCGCCTTTCAGTCGCGCATCGGTGTCGCCCCAGGTGTCGGCACCGGGTTCGCCGTCATCCGGAATGGTGTTGAATTTCCAGACCTGCTGGCCGTCGCTCAGCCGGAACGCGGCGATCCAGCCCTTCACGCCATACTCGGAACCGTTCGGTCCGACGATCACAAGATCCTCGAAGGCCAGCGGCGTCATGCCGATGGCCTCGAACTTGTCCGGGCGGGCAGCCTGCACTTCCCACAGCGGCTTGCCGGTTTCGGCATCGAGCGCGATGAGGTAGCCATCCTGCGTGCCGCGGATCACCTTGCCGTCCTTGAGCGCGACGCCACGATTCTTGATCGAGGTGTTGCCCTCCTTCGCCTTCACCTTCCAGTCGTGGCGCCACTTCACCCGGCACGTGACCGGGTCGAGCGCGACGGTCGAATACGTGGTGGTCACATACATCACGCCGCGATACACCAGCGGGTTGCTTTGCGAGCGAATGAGATCGGCACCCTGGAACTGGCATACCGGCCGCAGTGACGCCGCGTTCGCCGGCGTGATCTGCGCCAGGTCGACGTAGCGCACACCGGCGTAATCGTGATTGGGCAGCAGCCACTCGGTGCTGGCGCCGGCGTTGTCGAGTTCCTGTTGCGTGGGGCCTGCCTGGGCGAACACTGCGCCCGGGACGACCAGCATGGCGGCGAGCGCCATCAGCGATAACCGATTCATTGACCTATCCTCCTCGAACCGGTTTCAGTGTGGCTGCAGCACCACCGGTTTCATGATCGCGGCCTTGGGCAGCAGGTCCGCCTGCCCGGCCGGGTAGCCATTGACCTTGAGAATATACGCCACGACATCCGCATACTCCGGCTTCGAGAGCGAGCCCGGCGCATTGTTCGGCATCAGCGTGCGGACGATGTAGAAGAGATCGTCGAGCGTGTGGGCGCCGTCTTCCCAGCGCGCCCGGAACGCGGGACCGGTGAGTGCGGCGGCGGGATTGCCCTCGAGCCGGGCACCATGGCACGCGACGCAGTACTGCTGGTAGAGCGCGTCACCGCGGGCGGCTTGGGGGTCGGAGTAGACGCCTTCGACTGGGTGAGCGGCGTGGGAGAGTCCTGCCAAGATCGCTAGCGCGAGAGAGAACATCGAACCCATGATTGCCTGTCGAAACCGACCATGCGGTTGGTCGCGATTCAGCGCATCCATGAGCATCGAGCCTGGCGCTACAAACCGGATCATCGGCGTCTCCTCATTCCATGAATGTCGGCGCACAGGATCGTTTGCGCCTCCCCCTGCTCGCTGAAATCCTTTGCCATGGCCCGCCATCCGGATCGATGAACGACTCGGAGTAATATGCTAGTTGCCATCAGCGGACCGAATCCGATATTATCTC
>JAYTTO010000139.1:0-1625 GCA_043744975.1 Betaproteobacteria bacterium
GTCCTCGGGGCGAAGGGTGGGCGTGGCTTGCGACGCGCCTATCGACTTCATGTGGTTGAGCAGGCGGCACACGAAGTCGCCGACCAGATCCGCCCGCAGGGTCCAACTGGCCCGGAAATAGCCGAAGACCCACGCCATGTTGGGCACACCGGCGAACATCATGCCGCGATAGGTCACGGTATCGGCGAAGGCAAGGGGCTTGCCGTCGATGACGAAGGCGATGTCGCCAAGCACATTGAGCTCGAAGCCGGTGGCCGTGACGACGACGTCGGCGTCGAGCACCTTGCCGGACTCGAGACGAATACCGGTCGGCGTGAACCTGTCGATGTCGTCGGTGACCACCGAGGCTTTGCCAGCGCGGATCGCGAGGAACAGGTCACCGTCGGGAATGAACGCGATGCGCTGGCGCCAGGGTCGATAGCCGGGCGTGAAATCCTTCTCCACGTCGCAGTCTGGCCCAAGGTAGGCAAGCACCGCCGACAGCAGTTCCTGTTTGACTAACTCCGGTTCATTGAACGAGCGACTCGTGAACACGGATTGCTCGTACAGGATCTTCTTGCGCACGATTTCATGGATCCACTCCTCCGCGATCTCCAGCCTGCGCAACTCGTCGGCAATCTCGATCGCGTTGCGGCCGGTCCTGAAGAATGTCGGCGAGCGCTGCAACAGCGTGACATGGCCGCAGTCGGCCGCGATCGCCGGAATGAGCGTCGCTGCAGTGGCGCCCGAGCCGATGACCACCACCTTCTTGCCGCGATAGTCGAGGTCCACCGGCCAGGTCTGTGGATGAACGATCCGGCCCTCGAAGTCCGCCATCCCGTCCCAATCGGGGGTGTATCCCGCCGCATGCCGGTAGTAGCCCTGGCACATCCAGAGGAAGCCGGCGGTGAAGCGCTGCATTTCGCCGCTGGTCGTGTCGTTCGTCTCGAGCGTCCAGCACTTCTCGCGGCTCGACCAGCTCGCGGCGACGATCGTGTGCCGGTAGCGGATGTGCGCCCCCAACTGGTTCTCGTCGATGACCTCGCCCATGTATCGGAGGATGTCGGCGGCGGTGGCAATGGGAGCACCGGTCCAGGGCTTGAAGCGATAACCGAAGGTATAGAGATCGCTGTCGGACCGGATGCCTGGATAGCGGTGGGTGCGCCACGTGCCACCGAAGCTTTCCTGGGCTTCGAGGACGACGAAGCTCGTCCCGGGACATTGCGTGTCGAGGTGATAGGCAGCGGCAATCCCGGAGATTCCTGCGCCCGCGATCACCACGTCGAAGTGCTCGGTCCGGCTTGCTGCGGTCATATTACGGGCGACGCTCCGAGGATGGGCTCGGGGCCATTGTATCGCCGCAGGTTGGCACCGGCCGCATCTGCGGCTGTCTCGGGCCGAATGCGAGCGACAAGACCACCGCCATCCGCATGCTGTGCGGGTTGCTGACACCAGATGCGGGCGCAGGCACCTACCTCGGTTTCGACTTCCGCACCCAGAGCGTGAAGATCCGCCGGCAGGTCGGCTACCTGACGCAGAAGTTCGGCCTCTACGATGACCTCTCGATCCGCGAGAACCTCGACTTCGTCGGCCGGCTGTACCAACTGCCGCAGCGCGATGCAGTCGATCACGCCCTCGAACGCCTG
>JAYTTO010000140.1:0-4350 GCA_043744975.1 Betaproteobacteria bacterium
CCTACGCCAAGGGTACGGCGGCAGGCCGCGGCAAGGCGACCAAGGGCCGTGGTGAACTCGAAGGCGTGCTGGAACCCGGGCACATGGGCGGCAAGAACTGGCCGCCCACGAGCTACAGCCCGCACACCGGCCTGTACTACATCCCGACCATCGAGGGCTGCAACAAGGCCTATGCCGAAGTCACGATACCGGGCGCGCACAAGCCGCGTGATCTGTTCCTGGGCGGCGCGCCGTTCACGACCTTCGAGGATGCCAACTGCGGCCGGATCGCGGGCAGCGTGACGGCGATCGACGTCAGCAACGGCAAGGTCGTCAAGAAGCATTGGACCAAGCATCCGCAACTGGGCGGCCTGATGTCCACTGCCGGCGGGCTCGTCTTCGCCGGCTACGCCGAGGGCCAGGTCGTTGCCCTCGACGCCGAGACGCTCGAGGAAGTGTGGCGCTTCGAAACCGGTTCGGCCATCAACGCGCCGCCCATGTCGTTCATGGCCGATGGCAAGCAGTACATCGCCATCGAAGTGGGCCTGGGCGGTGCCTGGCCGCAGTGGTTCGTCAGCTCAACGCCTGAGTTGAAGTCCCAGGTGCCGAGCAACATGCTGTACGTGTTCGCGCTGCCGTAACGGTCGTTCACGACGGATGGGCCGGTGCCCTCGCGCGCCGGTCTGTCCGGTTTCCCCATCTTCATCGATCCAGGGCTCAGGCATGGCAACAAACCAGACAGCAGGACGACGCGTCGGCGGTGTGACGGCCCTCGCGTTGGCAGTGCTCTCCCTGTGGGCCACGCAGCCCGCCTCGATCGTTCGCGCCGACGAGGACGACCGGCCCGTGATCAAGGTTCCCCGGGGGGGCGGACGCGAGCTTTTCCAGAACTGCGTGCTCTGCCACAAGTACGACGGCAGAGGCGGTCCGAGCGAAGGTGGCTATGGCGCCGACCTGCGTGTGACCAAGCTCACGCGGGAGGAAGTCATACAGGTCGTCACCGACGGACGCCTGGGTAAGGGAATGCCGCCGTTCAAGGGCCTTCTCAACGAAACCCAGATCGAGACGCTCGCGATCTTCGTCAAGGAAGAGCTGAAGCTGAAACCGTAGTCCGGGCACTTCAAGCCATGCCCACCGCGCAGGCGGTCGGACTTCGTGCCGCGAACACGACCTGCTGTACGACCTGCTGTACGACCTGTTGTGTCGGAACTCTCCGAACTTACCGGCCGGCCTGATCGCCGGCCCGTTTTTTTGCTTCGGCGATCTGGTCCGGGGTCATCTTCCCGGCCAGGGTACTGCGCCAATGGCCCAGGTAGTCGGCGCCGCCCGCAATCCCCTCGCTCAGCCAGATGTAGGCCTGGACGTAGTCCCGGTGCGTGCCCCAGCCAAGCTGGATGTAGGCCATCTTCAGCAGACGCTCGCCGTTCTTCTCGCCCGTGGCCGCCAGTCGTCTGGACCAATCCAGTGCCGTGGTGAAGTCGCCAGATACGCGGGCGTCGTCGTAGGCACGCCGGGCCACCGAGTACATGGCCGCATAATCGCCCTTCTCGGCCTGGCAGAGATTCCACCCATCGCCCGCCGGACATTCCGGTGCGGCATCGGCGACGGCATCGACAGTGTCGTCCGCCACACCCGCGGCGCAGGCGAACGCCAATGCGAGCGCCGGAACGAGGCGCCGCAGCAGGCGTTGGCGGTGGCTGGCTGTGGATACGGAGTGCGTCATGTTGCTATTCACTGCGCCGCGCCCGATGCGGCCAGGAGCTTCAGCGCTTTCGGCGTGTCGAAGTAGAAGCTGAGCGCATCGAACCTGCCGCTCGACGCCAACTCGAAGATGCCGACCATCTCCACCTGTTGCGCACCGCCCGAGGGCCTCGGCATCGCATCCCAGACAAAGACGACCGCGGCGGTGCGCCCGCTGACGATGAACTTCTTCGTGACGATCTTCGCCCGGCAAGTCTTGAACTCGCGTTCGTAGTACGCCGCGAACTCGGCCTTTCCGTGCTGGTCGCCGAGCGGATCGTGGCGGCGCGCATTGTCGGTGAAGTACTTGACCCAGCCGGCCGGGTCACCAGCTTCCATCGCATCGTTGTAGGCGTCGATGGCCTGGACGACGATGTGCTCGACCTGCATCTCGACAGCGCCGGCCGCGAGAGCTTTTCCGGCAGGCAACGCCGACACGGCGACACCGGCCAACGCGGCGATCACGATCAGGACGCCCTTGCGCATGTGAATCCTCCTTTGCATGGTGTCGATTCGACGGGTATCCCGAGGTCATCGAAGCACCCTGTGCGAACGGCAACCGTAGCACGCTGCCAATCACCGCTCAAGTGCCTGTGCGGTGAAAGCGCACACTCGTCGTTGCATGTCGTCGTTGCCTTGACGCGTGAGGCAACGCCGCTTAGGATTTTCGGTGGCTCGAACCGGGATACTATCGATCCCGGTAATGTGACACCCGGAGGAGCTTGCTTGATCACGATCACCCCCCTGCATCCGGTCTTCGCGGCCGGGATGACCGGCGTCGATCTGCGTACGCCACCCGACGCGGATCTCGTGCGGCGGATCGATGACGCCATGAACCAGTACGCCGTGCTGGCCGTGCGCGACCAGCAACTCGACGACGACCAGCAACTCGCGTTCGCCAAGGCGATGGGGCCGCTGGAGACGACCCGCGGGGTCGTCGACGGCCACAAGCATCGCCTCAAGTATGAAGAGATGATCGACATCTCCAATCTCGACATCGACGACTCGATCATGCGCGAGGACGACCGGCGCCGCATGTTCAATCTCGGCAATCATCTGTGGCACAGCGACAGCAGCTTCAAGCCGACGCCGGCGAAGTATTCGATGCTGCACGCCCGCATCATTCCGCCGGAGGGCGGCAACACCGAATTCGCCGACATGCGTGCTGCCTGGGATGCGCTGCCCGAAGCGACGCAGCGGCTGATCGAGCCCCTGGTCTGCGACCACTCGCTGCTCTACTCGCGCGCCATGCTCGGCTTCGACGAATTCACCGAACAGGAGCGGATGGCATTCGAGCCGGTGCCGCAGCGGCTGGTGCGGCGACACGCCGGTTCCGGCCGTCGCAGCATCTACCTGGCGGCGCACATCGGCACGATCCACGGCTGGAAGCGGCCCGAGGCGCTCGCCTTCATCCGCGATCTCACCGAGCACGCCACCCAGCGCGAGTTCGTCTACTCACACGTGTGGCAACCGCACGATCTGGTGATCTGGGACAACCGCTGCACCATGCACCGGGCGCGGCCGTTCGACGACCGCCGCTACCAGCGCGACATGCGCCGGATGACGCTGGAAGATTCGGCGCCGACGCTGGAACAACCGGTATAGCAGCGCGGACCTGCGGCAGCCCTCTCGACGCTCACGTGCACCGGGGGGGGCGGGCTACTTTTGCTCCGTTCCGCTCTCCGTCGGCGCAGGCGCTGCGGCCGCTTCCTCCAGCTTGCCCATTCCCGCGGGAACCGGCGGTGCGGTCTCCGCGGGTGTCACCTCGGGCCTGGTGAACTCAAGCAGGAACGAAATCCACGACAACCGCCGCGCGCGCGTCGGGCTTGGGCAGATCGTTGAAACTCAGGAACTTCTCGACATGCGCCGCCCGCTGCTCATCGGGATTGCGCGACGGGAGACGCGGGGGCAGTGCCGGAGCCCGGCGATGCCCCCGGGGCACCCCGGACTCGTCAGCCGATCTTGCCGTCCTTGTTGAGGTCCTTGCCGGTCAGCTTTTCGGCGCGGCTGATTGCCGCGTCGACGGCCTTGCCGGCGATCTGACTTGCGCCAGCCACCGCCCCGGCGCCGGCGGCCGCTGCAGAATTGAATGCACCCTGGGCGCCGTGCATGACGGCAGCGCTGGCAGACGCGGTCGCTTCCGCGGCTTCACCTGCCAGTGCCCGGCCCTGCTCCGCTGCCGACGTCACGCCTTGCGCGAACGCCGATCCGGCTTCCTCCAGCACGTGTCCGGCTTTGCCGGCAGCCTCTTCCACAGCCTGGGCGGCCGAATCGGCGACTTCCTTGGTCTTGTCGAGCGCGGCCTGGGCGGCCTGTTTGGCTTGGTCAATGAGGCTCATGGCGGATCCTTTCGGGAAAATGAGGGGACACAAAAGCATCCTAGCACCGGAACCAACGCCAGTTCCCGGAATCGCCACATCCCGTCGCGCGGCGTGAGCAGGAAGGCGTCCATCCGCACCGACGACCCTGCCGCCGGGCTGCGGCAGCGGGTCCATCGGCGCCAGCAAGACAGTGAAGGCGAGCGACGGCTCGAAGACGTTTTCCTCAAAGCGGCCGTGGATGATCAGCCACTGAGGTAGATCGGCAGAAAACCGGCGGGCGTTCACAGGCCCGACGACTTACGAGCGTTTG